>JBFKRY010000025.1:0-29542 GCA_041636995.1 Acidimicrobiales bacterium
GACGGGCGGGCGGCGGTGGCGGTCATGGCTCAGCTGCTCACCGGCAGCTCGACCACGAACCCGTTGAGCAGCTCGAGCAGCGGCGACGACGGGCGGGCGGCGGTGGCGGTCATGGCTCAGCTGCTCACCGGCAGCTCGACCACGAACCCGTTGAGCAGCTCGAGCAGGGGCGACGACGGCGGTGCGGCGGTGGCGGCCATGGCTCAGCTGCCGGCGACGGCGAACTCCTCGGTGTTGGTGGAGAACTCCTTCACGGCCTTCTCGATGTCGGAGCGGTACTTGAGGAGGATGTTGGCGGTCTCGGTGGCCGTCTGGGCGTCGATGTGCTCGACGCCGAGGAGCACCAGGGTCCGGGCCCAGTCGAGGGTCTCGGACACCGACGGTGCCTTCTTCAGCTCGAGCTGGCGCACCGACCGCACGATCCGGGCCACCTGGTCGGCCAGGTTCTCGGTCACCTCGGGCACTTTGGTGAGCACGATCTCCTTCTCACGCTCCAGATCCGGGTAGTCCACGTGCAGGTACAGGCAGCGCCGCTTGAGGGCCTCGGAGAGCTCCCGGGTGTTGTTGGAGGTGAGGAACACCAGCGGGACCTGGCGGGCCTCGACGGTCCCGAGCTCGGGGATGGACACCTGGTAGTCCGAGAGGATCTCGAGCAGCAGGGCCTCGGTCTCGATCTCGACCCGGTCGACCTCGTCGATGAGCAGCACCACCGGCTCGTCTGCCCGGATGGCTTCGAGGAGCGGCCGGGTGAGCAGGAACTCCTCCGAGAAGATGTCCTCTTCGACCTCGGACCAGGCGGTGTCGACGTTGCGCTCGGCCTGGATGCGCAGCAGCTGCTTCTTGTAGTTCCACTCGTAGAGGGCCTTCGACTCGTCGAGCCCCTCGTAGCACTGGAGCCGGATCAGGCGGGCCCCCGACATCTCCGACACGCTCTTGGCCAGCTGGGTCTTGCCGGTCCCGGCCGGGCCCTCGATGAGAACCGGCTTCTGCAGACGCTCGGCCAGGTACACGATTCCGGCGATCCCTGCGTCAGCGAGGTAGTCGACGTCCCTCAGGCCCTGCCGAACGCTCTCGACGTCCTCGAAGCGGTAGGTCATGGGTTTCGAGGGTAGTCGGTGGGGCGCCGAACACGGCCTGGACGTGACCGCGGGTACCCGGCGTGGGTGACCCGGGGGTGAGCCCCGAGCCGGTAGTGTCTGCTTGGCTCTGACCTGGTGCACCGGGAAGCTCCCGGTGTCCGCCGGTGGCCTCCCGCTATGAGCGACGCCCACCTGACCGCCCCGGCCCCCCGCCGTGCCAGCGGCCGGTCCGCCGTCCTGGTCGCCACGGGAGTGCTGCTGTCGCGCCTGTCCGGCCTGGTTCGGGAGACGGTCCTGGCGGGCCTGCTGGGCACCAAGATCGCGGCGGACGCGTTCAAGGCTGCCCTACAGATCCCCGGGCTGCTGCAGAACGTGCTCGGCGAGGGTGTCCTGTCGGCATCGTTCGTGCCCGTCTACGCCGAGCTGGTCGAGGGGGAGGCGGACGACGACGTCGACCACCGGGGCCGGAGCACGGCCGACATCATGGCGGGCACGGTCGGTGCGCTCCTCGGGATCGTGACCGCCGTCATCGTCTTCGTCGGGATCGTGGCCGCCCGTCCCATCACCCGGGTGGTGCTGCCGTTCCTGGGCGACGAGACCTTCGATCTCACCGTCGACCTGGTCCGGGTGATGTGGGCCGGGCTCGGGTTCATCGTGCTGTCCGCGTGGTGCCTGGGGGTGCTCAACACCCACCGCCGGTTCTTTCTCTCCTACGCGGCGCCGGTCATGTGGAACGGAGCGCAGGTGGGCTTGGCCGGGCTGGCCTGGGCCCGTGGCTGGAGCGATGCCGACATCGCCCGGGCCGCGGCCTGGGGGGTGGCGCTCGGCGGGCTCTTGCAGCTGGTGGTGCAGCTCCCGACGGTCCGAGTCGTCGGGCCCCGCATCCGGCCCATGCTTCGGGCTCGTATGGCGTCGGTGCGAGAGGTCCGGCGCCGCTTCGGACCCGCGGTTCTCGGCCGGGGGGTGGTCCAGCTGTCGGCTTTCCTCGACCTCTTCCTGGCCGGACTGCTGGCCACCGGCGCCATCTCGGGCCTGTCCTTCGCGCAGATCCTGTACCTGCTCCCGATCGGGGTGTTCGCCATGTCGGTGGCCGCCGCCGACCTCCCCGAGCTCTCCCGCGAGCAGCGCAGCCCGCCGCTGGTCGCGGCGCGCATGCGCACCGGTCACGAGCGGATCGCCTTCTTCGTGCTGTTCTCGGCGGTGGCGTTCGTATTCGCAGGCAAGCCCATCGTGGGCGCGTTGTTCGAGCGGGGCGACTTCACGGCCGACGACACGGTGTTCGTGTGGCTCATCGTGGCGGCGTACAGCCTCGGGCTCGTGGGGTCCGCGGCCAGCCGGCTCTTCCAGAACGCCTGCTTCGCCCGCGGCGACGTGAACGGCCCGGCCCGGCTGGCGGCGCTGCGGGTGGCCATTGCCGCCGGGGCCGGGTTCGTGTTGATGCTGCAGCTCGATCGGTTCGGGGTGGTCGGGCAACAGATCGACAAGCTCGGCGATCTGCCCGCGTTCGGCCTCCTTCCCGAGTCGGTGCGCAACGACCCGACGGGACCCCAGCGCCTGGGGGCAGTGGGCCTGGCGGCCGGGAGCGCGATCGCTGCCTGGGTGGAGTACACCCTGCTGCGGCGCCGGGTTCGCCGGGGTCTGCAGTCCACCCGGGCGTACAGGGATCCGGCGGTGTCGCTGCTGGTTGCCGCGGCCCCCGCCGCCGCGATCGCCGGTCTCGGCAGCTGGCTGGTCGACGGGATCCCGCCGCTCGTGGGCGCGCCGGCCGTGGTCGGGCTCAGCGGGGCGGTCTACGTGGGGGTGGCGTACTGGCGGGGGTCACCCTCGGCGTCCGACCTGCTCCGCAGCGCGCGCGTCCTCAGCTGAGCAGCACCAGCTCGTCGCGGTGGATCACCTCGTCGGGGGTGCCCTCGGGGTGGTCGCTGGACCGGACCCCGACGATGCTGGCCAGCTCCTCGGAAGAGACCGCGGCCAGGCCCCGGGCGAAGGCGTGACCCTCCTGATCGGCCACCTCCACCGAGTCGCCCCGACCGAAGGTGCCGATGGCGTCGCGCACCCCGACGGCCAGCAGCGATCGACCGTCTCGCTCGAGCGCCCCCCGGGCCCCGGCGTCGACGATGATGCGCCCGGCAGGTTCGACCGCGAAGGCGATCCACAGCTTGCGCGCGGGCAGCGGCCGAGCCTGGGGACGCACGATGGTGCCGACCCCCGCGGCCTCGTCGAGGGCGTCGCGCAGCACGTCGGGACGGTCGGCGGCCGCGATGACGGTGGTGACCCCCGAGTAGGCAGCCATGCGCGCGGCTGCCACCTTCGAGACCATGCCGCCGCTGCCCTTGATGGTGCCGGCTCCGCCGATGATCGCCGGGATCTCATCGGTGATGGAGTGGACCTCGGAGATGAACTCCGCCTCGGGATCGAGGCGGGGATCGCTCGTGAACAGCCCGGGGATGTCGGTGAGCAGCACCAGGCGCTCGGCGCCCACCAGGTGGGCGACCAGCGCGGCGATGCGGTCGTTGTCGCCGAAGCGGATGGCGTCGTCGGCGACGGCGTCGTTCTCGTTGACGATGGGCACCACGCCCAGCTCGAGGAGCCGCTCGAGGGTGCCCCGGGCATGGAGGTACTGGGAGCGGTGGAAGAAATCGAACGGCGCCAGCAGGATCTGCCCCGCCACCAGGCCGTGCACCGCGAGCGCCTGCTCGTACACCGCCATCAGCCGGCTCTGGCCGACCGCGGACGCGGCCTGGAGGGTGCGGGGATCGCGGGGCCGGTCGGTGAATCCCAGCGCCGGCAACCCGGCGCCGATGGCCCCGGAGGTGACCACCACCACCTGGCGTCCCCGGGCGCGCACCTCGGCCACCTCGTCGCAGAGCTTCTGGACCACCTCCCGGCGGACGTGCCCCTCGCCGTCGGTCAGCGACGAGGTCCCGATCTTGGCGATGACGGCCACGGGCGACATTGTCGCAGCGCCCGGCGCGTACGCAACGGCATTGGATGGCGACAGCGGGTCGGGGAGGAGTCGGCCGTCGCGGCTGCACCGCAGGGAGACCGAGGACTCAATCGGGGGAATAGTCGAAGACCAGGTCGCCGATGACGACGGTGTCGCCCTCGGTGGCGCCGGCACGGGCCAGGGCCCGGTTGACGCCCAGGGAGTCCAACCGGTGCTGGACGTACGCGAGGGCGTCGGCGTTGGTGAGGTCGTTGACCGCCACCGCCCGGGCGGCGGCCCGGCCCCGGACCACGAAGCTGCCGTCGTCGGCGCGCTCGACGGTGATGCCCTCCGCTGCGGGACGGTGGATCACCACCTCGCCGGCGGGCTCGGGCTCGGTCATCCGGGACCGCCGCACCGCGTCGGCCATGACGCCGACCGCCTGATCGAGGCCCTCGCCGGTGACCGACGAGATCGCCAGGGCCCCGTCCGGGATCTGGTAGCGGGCCACGTCGAGCTTGGACGCGAGCAGGACCCGGGGGCGCTCGAGCAGCGCGGGCCGGTAGGCCCGCAGCTCCCGGACGAGCACGTCGAGCTGGTCGTCCGGGGGCCGGTCGTCGTAGGGGGCCAGATCCAGCAGGACCGCCAGCACCCGAGCCCGCTCGATGTGCCGGAGGAACTGGTGACCGAGGCCCTTGCCTCCGGCGGCGCCCTCGATCAGGCCCGGGATGTCGGCCACCACCATCTCGATGTCGTCGAGGCGGACCACGCCGAGGTTCGGCTCGAGGGTGGTGAACGGGTAGTCCGCGATCTTGGGCTTGGCGGCCGAGATCCTCGAGATCAGAGTGCTCTTGCCCACGTTCGGGAACCCCACCAGGGCCACGTCGGCCACCAGCCGCAGCTCCAGGCGCAGCCAGCGCTCCTCGCCCCGCTCGCCCTGCTCGGCGAAGGACGGGGCCCGGCGCCGGTTGCTCAGGAACCGGGCGTTGCCCCGGCCACCCACCCCGCCCCGGGCGGCCAGCCAGCGGGCGCCGTGCTCGGACAGGTCGGCCAGGGGCGATCCGTCCTGGTCCCGCACCGTGGTGCCCACGGGCACCCGCACCAGCTGGTCGGTACCCCTCGACCCGTGTCGCTTCTTGCCCGACCCGTGGGTGCCGGACTCGGCGCGCCGGTGGGGATGGTCACGGAAAGCCAGCAGTGAAGCCACGTTGTGGTCGGCGACCAGCCACACGTCGCCGCCGTCGCCGCCGTCGCCGCCGTCTGGTCCACCGCGGGCCACGTGGGCTTCGCGTCGGAAGGACACGCAGCCGGCGCCGCCGTCACCGCCACGGACGTTCAGCCCGCACTCGTCGACGAAGTCGGACACGGCCGTGGGACACCGCGCCCTGCGGCGCTGCTCCGGATCTCGCGCCGCGGCCGCTAATCCGGGATGATGTCGACGAGCTTGCGCCCGCGGCGCTGGCCGAACTTGACCCGGCCGTTCGCGGTCGCGAACAACGTGTCGTCGCCACCCCGACCGACGTTGTCGCCGGGGTGGAACTTGGTGCCCCGTTGGCGAACCAGGATGGTGCCGGCGTTCACCAGCGTGCCGTCGTAGGCCTTCACCCCGAGGCGCTGGGCGTTGGAGTCACGGCCGTTGCGGGTCGACCCGCCGCCTTTGGTCTTCGACATGGTTCAGCCCTTCGAGATCCCGGTGATGGTGATGGCGTTGTACCGCTGGCGGTGGCCCCACCGTCGCCGCTGGTTGCTCTTGTTCTTGTAGGTGAAGCCGTTGATCTTGGTGCCCTTGACGACGTCGACCACCTCGGCGGTGACCGTGGTCCCGGCGAGCTGATCGGGCGTGGCCAGCACCGTGTCCCCGTCGACCAGCATCACCGGCTGGAGCTCGACCGAGCTGCCGACCTCGCCGACCATCTCCACCTGCACGGTGTCGCCCTCGCTGACGCGGTACTGCTTGCCGCCGCTGCGGATCACTGCATACATAGGGATGCAAGCTTAACGGCCACCGAGCGAGCGTCCACCCGGCCGCCGTGGCCGGGGGTCGGACCCCCGGTTGGGTGGGGTCAGACCCCCGGTCAGAGGTCGGCCAGAAGCTCCTGGTCGAGCTCGTGGCCCAGCCCGTTGCAGGTCTGGCAGGTCTTGCTGAAGGACTCCAGCAGCCCCTCGCCGATGCGCTTGCGGGTCATCTCCACCAGGCCCAGCTCGGAGATCTCGAACACCTGGGTGCGGGTCTTGTCGCGCGCCAGCGCTTCGCGGAACGTCTTGATGACATCGTCGCGGTTCCGCTTCTCCTCCATGTCGACGAAGTCGATCACGATGATGCCGCCGATGTCACGCAGGCGCAGCTGGCGGGCCACCTCCCTGGCCGCCTCGAGGTTGTTGCGGTACACGGTCTCCTCGAGGCTGGAGCGGCCCACGTTCTTGCCGGTGTTCACGTCGATGACGGTGAGGGCCTCGGTGTGCTCGACGATCAGCGACCCACCCGAGGGCAACCACACCTTGCGGTCGAGGGCCTTGATCAGCTGCTCGTGGACGTGGAAGCGGTCGAAGAGCGACACCTTCTCGGTCTCGGGGTCGTGGAAGCGCACCCGGTCGGCCAGCGCCGGGGTGATGCTCGAGACGTAGTCGCTGACCTCCTCGTACAGGCTCCGGTCGTCGATCACGATGGCCCGGTAGTCCTTGTTGAACTCCTCGCGGATGACCCGCATGGCCATCTCGGGCTCGCGGTAGAGCAGCGAGGGGCTCTTGGCGGTGGCCGCCAGGGCCTCGATGCCGTCCCACTGCTGGATCAGCCGGGCCACGTCCCGCTCGATCTCCTCGGCGGTCACGTTCTCCGCCGCGGTGCGGACGATCACCCCGTGCTGCTTGGGCTTGGCCCGATCCAGGATGGAGCGAAGGCGCTTGCGCTCCTTGTCGGGCAGGCGCTTGGAGATGCCGTAGGTGTTGCTGTTGGGCACGAGCACCACGAAACGGCCGGGCAGCGACACCTCCTGGGTGAGCCGGGCGCCCTTGTGGGCGATGGGGTTCTTGGTGACCTGGCACAGGATGCTCTGCCGGTTCTTGAGGACCTGCTCGATGCGGGGTGGCCCCGCCGAGGTGTCGACATCGTCCTTGTCGAAGGCCACGTCGCCCCGGTAGAGGACGGCGTTCTTCGGGGTGGCGATGTCGACGAAGGCCGCCTCCATCCCCGGCAGCACGTTCTGGACCCGTCCCAGGTAGACGTTGCCGTGGATCTGGCCGATGTCGTCGGCGGGATGGGAGACGTAGTGCTCGATCAGGGCCTTGCCCTCCAGCACCGCGATCTGGGTGGCCTTCCTCCCCCGGTGCACCACCATCGTGTAGCGCCCCACCGGACGGCCCTTGCGCTCACGGCCCCGGCGCTTCTCCAGGTCGGCGTCGTCGAGCTCGACCGGGTCGTCGTCGAGCATGGCCTCGATGGGCTGGGGCTGGCGTCGCTCGCCACCGCCGCGGCCCCGGCGCCGCCGGCGGCGCCGTCCGCCGCCGCCGCTGCGGTTGCCGTTGCCGTCACCCTGGCTGGGGGTCGGTGGCGCCGGGCGGGTGTCGCCGATCTGGGGTTTGCGTGTCGGAGCGGGCGGCTGGCCGCTCTGGCTGCTCTCGCTCGGGGCCGAACCCTGCTGCTTGGGTTGCTGCTGGCCCGGATCGGCGTCGCCGGAGCGGGCCTCGCCCGGTGGCCGGTTGCGGTTCCGGCCGCCACGGGAGCCCCGCCGGCGCCGGCTGCGGTTGGGCGAGCCCCCACCGGACCCCTCGGTGCCGCCGGCCTGGCGGGCCTGCTCAGCCCCGGTCGGTGCTGTTCCTGGCGGCGAGGGGTTCCCGCCGCTGCGCATGTCCCCGGTGTCGCCGGGTGTCGCGCCTTCGGTCATAGCGTGCTTCCCTTCTCATGACGCACACCTCGTCGTGTGCGGAGCAGGGGCCGCGCCGGCCTGGAGGGGCTCCAGCCGGGCGCCATCCTGCTCGATCCATTGCGTCAGACGCCGAACGTGTCGCTCCTGGAGGGCCGGCTCGAGTGCGGTGAGCAGCTCCGAGGGCCGGAGCGAGCGAGGCTGGGTGCCCAGCTCGGCGCGAAGTCGGTGGCCGGTCTCTGCGCCCAGCGGGGCAGGGACGATCTCGAGCGCGCGGATGAGCGGTCGCAGGTCGTCGGTGACCGCCTTGCCCTTCCGCTCCCTGGTGACGATGATCGACGATGCGTCGAGAACCCGTCGGGTCCACTCGGTCAGCTCGTCGATGGTCTGGTTCACGGTGATGTCCCACACACAGGATGTCACGGCCTGTTGCAGCGATGGTGTCTTGTGCTCGAGCAGCGCGATGCCGGTCACCTCGATGCCCGGCGGCAGTGCCCGGTCGAGCACCATCGGGAGCTCGTCGAGTCGGAGCGCCGAAGTGCGCTCGTCGTCGAGCTGGATGTCAATGTACTCACCGTCGGACTCCGAACCGGTCGGGAGCGCCAACCCGAACGCGATCCGGGGTCGCGGTGAGTACCCCTCGCTGTACACCATCGGCACTCCGGCGACGCGAAGTGAGCGTTCCCAGATGCGGGCGACGTCGCGGTGGCTCGCGAAGCGGATCTTGCCGTTCTTGGTGTACCGGAGCCGGACCGGGATCATCGAGCTGCCCGCGGCGGCGCGCTGAGCAGCGTCACCGGCACTGCGCCCCCGGTGCTCAGATCCTGGCCGGTGCCCTGCGAGCCCCCCGACGGCGGGGTGGCCGACGCGACCACGTGCTCGATGCCGTAGCCGGTGCATGCGCCGCAGTCGTAGCACGGCGTCCATCGGCAGTCCTCGAGGCCCACCTCGTCGAGGGCGTCGCGCCAGTCCTGCCACAGGAAGTCCTTGTGGAGCCCGGCGTCGAGGTGGTCCCAGGGCAGGACCTCGTCCTGGAGGCGGTGGCGGTAGACGTACCACTCGTGGTCGAGGCCGTGACGGGCCATCGCGTCCAGCCAGCGCTGCTGGTCGAAGCGCTCGGACCACTCCTGGAACGTCCCGCCAGCGCGCCACACGTCCTCGAGCACCGGCCCCAGCCGCCGATCGCCTCGGCTGAAGATGCCCTCGACGAAGCTGGCCCGGGGGTCGTGCCACTTGAGCTGGACCCCCCGCGTGCGCCTGGTGGCGTCCTTGAGGAGGTGGATCTTGCGGTACAGCTCCTCCACGGTGTTCTGGCCGAACCACTGGAACGGCGTGAACGGCTTGGGCACGAAGCCGCCCACGCTCACCGTGACCGATGCGCTCCTGTGATGCCGACGGCCCAGCTCGACGCAGTTGCGGGCCAGCTCGGCGATGCCGAGGGTGTCCTCGTCGGTCTCGGTGGGCAGCCCGGTCAGGAAGTACAGCTTCATGCGCCGCCAGCCCTGGGAGAACGCCGACTCCACAGCGCCGTACAGATCCTCCTCGAGGATCAGCTTGTTGATGATTTGGCGCAGCCGCCACGATCCCGCCTCGGGCGCGAAGGTCAGCCCGGTGCGGCGAGCCTGCTGGATGCTGGCCGCGATGCCCACCGTGAACGCGTCGACCCGCAGGCTGGGCAGCGAGATCGACACCTGACCGCAGTTGGCCGGATCGTTCACGGTATCGGCCACCACCGACTCGATGCCGCTGAAGTCGGCCGTCGACAGCGACGTGAGCGCCACCTCGTCGTAGCCGGTCCGCCGCAGTCCCTCCTGGACCATGGTCCGCACCTGCTCGGCGGGGCGCTCGCGGACGGGCCGGGTGATCATGCCTGCCTGGCAGAAGCGACACCCCCGGGTGCAGCCGCGGAACACCTCGACGTTGAGGCGGTCGTGTACCACCTCGGTCAGCGGGACCAGTTGGTTGCGGGGGTACGGCCAGGCACCGAGGTCGGCGATCGTGCGCTTGCTCACGACCGCGGGCACGTCGCCGTAGCGGGGCTCGACGGCCACCAGGTCGGGACCGTCGTAGGTGACCTCGTACATGGCGGGCACGTAGACGCCCTCGATCTGAGCCAGCCGGCGCAGCACCTGCTCGCGCGAGCCCTCGGGGCGGCCGGACCGCTTCCACTCCCCCACCACCTCGGTGATCTCGGCCACCACCTCCTCACCGTCGCCCAGCACGAAGAAGTCGACGAAGTCGGCCAGGGGCTCGGGGTTGTAGGTGCAGTGCCCGCCGGCGCCGACGAGCAGATCGTCAGCGCGGCGCTGGTCGGCCCGGACCGGGCAGCCGGCCAGGTCGATGCAGTTCAACACGTTCGTGTAGACGAGCTCGGCCGAGAGGTTGAAGCCCAAGATGTCGAAGTCTCCGGCGGGCCGGTGGGTGTCGACGCTGAAGAGCGGCAGCCCGGCCGCGCGCATCTCCGCCTCGAGGTCCACCCACGGCGCGTAGGTGCGCTCGGCCACAGCGTCGTCGCGCTCGTTGATGATCTCGTAGAGAATCTGGAGGCCCTGGTTGGGTAGGCCCACCTCGTAGGTGTCGGGGTACGCCAGCAGCCACGCCACCTTGTGGGGGCCATGGTGAGGCTGCTGGTGGCCGCCCTCGAGCCCGATGTAGCGGGCGGGCTTCTGCACCCGGGGCAACAGCTCCTCGAGCTGGGGCCAGATCGACGTCATGGCTTCCGAGGGTAGCCCGCCCTCGGTCACCTCCGGACCTGGTACCGGCGCATGTGCACGTTGAGCACCAGGCCGACGCCGAGGAACGATGTGAGCGCGGACGACCCGCCGTAGGAGAGGAACGGCACCGGGATCCCGGTGATGGGCATGATGCCCAGGGTCATCCCCACCGCCTGGAACATCTGGAACACGAACATGGTCATGACGCCGACGCACAAGAGCGCGCCGAACATGTCGGCGGCCTTCTTGGCGGTGCGCCAGCTTCGCCACACCAGCACCCCGAACAGGCCGAGGAACGCGGCCGCGCCCACGAAGCCCAGCTCCTCGCCCACCACCGTGAAGATGAAGTCGGTGTGCTGCTCGGGCACGAACTCGCCCTGGGTCTGGCCCCCCTCGCCGTAGCCCCGGCCGGTGACCCCGCCGCTGCCGATGGCGATCTGGGCCTGGGTCTGCTGGTAGGCGGCCTCGGACTGGCTGGACTCGGGGTCCAGGAACGACAGCAGCCGATCCTCCTGGTAGCTCTGCAGCACCCCGCTGTTCCACACCAGGACCGCGAACCCGACGCCGACGACGGTCAGGACCACGATGTGGCGGAGCCGGGCCCCGCCCACCAGCAGCACGCCCATGGTGATCGCCAGATAGACCAGGGCGGTTCCCACGTCGGGCTGACGCATGATCAGCACCAGCGGCACCGCGCCGAGCGCGAGGGCGGCGGCCAGCTGGCGCAGCTCCAGCTCGCCCTCGATCCGGCTCAGGTACGAGGCCAGAGCCACGATGAACGCGATCTTCAACAGCTCCGACGGCTGCAGCTGGATGCTGCCCACTGCGAACCACGAGCGGGCGCCGTTGCGCTCGACGCCGAACGCGAGCACGCCGACGAGCCCGACGATGCCGCCGGCGTAGAGCGCCGGTGCCCAGGCGACGAGCCGGTTGTAGGAGATCAGCGCGGTTCCCGCCATGAGCGCGGTGCCCACCATGACGAAGATGATCTGACGCTCGACGAAGGTGGTGTCGTAGGCCGCGGGGTCGGTGCCCCGGGTGGCGCTGTAGACCATGGCGATCCCGAGCACGGCCAGCGCCATCGTCGAGACCACGAGCATCACGTCGACGTGCAACCACGGCGACAGCGGGTCGCGCCGGGGGTTGAGCTCGCGAGCTCCCCTGGCGCCGGTGGTCGCGGTCATCCCTCGCTCCCGGACCCGTCTGTGCCGGCCGCCTGGTCGGCGGTGTCCTGCTCGAACCGCGCGGCCTCGGCGGCGTCGCGCGCGTTGCGTTCGGCCTCGGTGAGCACCTCGGGCACGGTGTCGTTGGCGATCCGCTCGAAGATGCGGGCGATCACCGGCGCCGCGACGTCACCGCCGAAGCCGGCCTCCTCGAGCACCGCGACCGCGACGTAGTCGGGGTTCGGGAGGGGCCCGTAGCCGGCGAACAGGGCGAAGTCGGCGATGGGGCCCGCGGCCGACTGCTTCTCGGATGTACCGGTCTTGCCCGCAGCCGGCCAGCGGTCGTGGGGGAACCCGACGTCGGCGAAGGCCTGCACCGCGGTGCCGACGTTCGCGCCGTCGTTGTAGGTGGTGACCCCGGCAAGCCCGTCCCAGATGGGGTTGCGGACCTCGGGTGGCCAGTAGAGCTCCCGGATGATCCGGGGCCCGAACTCCAGCTCGGTCTCGCCGGTGATGGGATCGAGCACGGTGCGCCCGAGGTTGGGCGCGTAGAGGGTCCCGCCGTTGGCGATCACCGCGTAGGCGTTGGCGATCTGCAGCGGCGTGGCCAGGACGTCGCCCTGGCCGATGGCGGTGTTGAGGGTGTCGCCGGTGCGCCACTCGGGGAAGGGGTACGCCTCCGGGTTCTCCTCGTGCAGCGCTCGGCGTCGCTCCGGCGTGGGGATGCGGCCGGCGGACTCCGACGGCAGGGTCACGCCGGTGGGGGCGCCGAACCCGAACAGCTCGGCAGACTGCTGGACGGAGTCGGTGTCGAAGGCGAGCCGGTCGAAGTTGGCGGCCAGGTTGTAGAAGTACACGTCCGAGGACAGCGTCAGGGCCAGCCGGAGGTCGACCGGGCCCAGGGGTACCGAGCCGGCGTTGGTGAACACGCAGTCCTCGGTGGTGCAGTTCGGGATGCGGTACACCCCCTCGTCGAGGAACGGGGAGGTGACGCGCAAGATGCCCCGGGAGCCGATCAGGCCGGTGTCGAGCGCGGCGTAGGTGGTGAAGGGCTTGAACGTGGACCCGGGCGCGTACTCACCCTGGATCGCCCGGTTGAGCAGGGGCAGGTCCGCCTCGGGATCGGTGAGCTCCGCGAACGCGTTGTCGGATATGCCGTTGACGAACAGCGCCGGGTCGTAGGTGGGATGGGACGCCATCGCCAGGACCGATCCGTCGTCGGGGTCGAGCACCACCAGCGCCCCCGCGGGCGCGTTGAACCTGACCTCGCCCTCGCCCTGGATGAACTTGCTCGGCTGGGCCCGGGCGATCTCGAGACCGCGCGCCAGCTCGTCCTCGGCCAGGGCCTGGATGTCGATGTCGAGGGTGAGCTGGACGTCGCTGCCGGCGACGGGTTCCACGCGCTCGATCTCGCTCACGATGTTGTTGAAGCGGTCGACCTCGACCACCCTGAATCCCGGGGTGCCCCGGAGCGCGTCCTCGTAGAACAGCTCGACGCCGGTCTTCCCGATCTCGTCGTTGGCCTGGTAGCTCTTCGGCTTGTCGCGGACCGCGAGCTCCTCGGACTCGTTGAGGGCGCCGACGTACCCCAGCAGGTGGGCGGCCCGGGTGCCGTAGGGGTAGGTGCGCACCATCGCCACCGTCGAGCTCACCCCGGGGAACTCGTAGGAGCGCTCCGCCAGGTACAGCTGGAGCTCCTCGCTGACGTCGCGGACCACCGGGACCTCGGCGAAGGGCCCGAAGCGGTCGGACTCGAAGGCGGCCTCGATCTCGGCCACCTTGGTGAGCTGGCCGGTGCGGCTGATCTCCCGGGCCAGGCGGAAGAAGAGGTCGTCCAGCTCGTCCGCCGACACGTTCTTGACGATGGTCTCGCGGTCCATGGTGATCACCACCGACGGACGGTTGTCCACCAGCACCCGACCCTCGGCGTCGAGGATCCGACCCCGAGGTGCCAGCTCGATGATGGTGCGCTGCCGGTTGCCCTCGGCGGCCTCGACGAACTCCTGCTCGCTCATGATCTGCAGGAACCACACCCGGGCGAAGAGCGCGGCGAACATCGCCAGCGCCACCGCGCCGAGCACGCTCAGCCTGAGCCGACCGGACCGGGAGTCGATGCTCAGCCGGCTCATTCGAGCACCTCGAGGCGCAGCGGCTGGGGCGCGCCGCGGCGCTCGATGCCCAGCGCCCACAGCATGAGCCGGCGCAGCGGCGCCACGAGCAGCACGGTGTAGAGGGTCGCCACGATGACGATGGTGACGAATCGGTCGGTGTACAGGTTGGGTTGGCCCAGCAGCTCGCCCAGGGTCACGAACAACATGATGCCCGCGGCGACCGCGCACACGGTGACCAGGAGGCGGAGCCGGCGCTCGCCCGAGCTCGCCAGCGCCGCCGACACGTTCCCGACGCCGTAGGCCACGAGCACGTAGGCCAGGGCGCTCAGGGCCAGGGGCGTGGGGAGGTACAGGTCGTAGAGGAGACCCCCGGTGAAGCCGACCAGCGCGCCCCGCTCGGGCCCTGCGGCCCAGGCGGCGGCGACCGTGGCCCCGAGGAGGAGCTCGGGCATGACCCCCCAGAGCCGCAGCTCGCTGAACAGCTCGACCTGCAGGACCAGCACCAGGACCACCGCCATCGCAGTGCGGACCACGACCCCCATCAGCCGTCCTCCCCCGGGGTCGCCTGCGCCGCGCTGGCGCCGTCGCCGGGCACGGCGGCGTCGGCATCGGGATCGAACAGGACGACGGTCACGAAGCGCAACCGCTCGAGCGACGCCGAGGGCTCGACCAGCAGCCGCTTCTCCAGGGTGCCCTCGTCCACCTCGATCTCGACCACGGTGCCGACGGCGATGTTGGGCGGGTACAGGCTGCGGTCGCTGCCGGCGGTGACGATGACGTCGCCCACCGCCACCTCGGCGTCGACTCGGATGCTGCCCTTGCTCACCAGCAACGGCTGGCCGGCACCCTGACCGGTGATGATGCCGACCTCCTCGGTGCCCACCACCTGCACCCCGACCGACACCGAGGGGTCGGTGATGAGCCGGACCCGGGCGGTGCGCCGGCCGGTGTCCTCGACCCGGCCCACCAGCCCGCCGACGGTGACCACGGGCATGCCGTCGCGCACTCCGTCCACCGAGCCCCGGTTGATCTCGAGCACGAACTCGTCGAAGTTCGAGATCGAGGCGGCCAGCACCTCGGCCACGGTGGTCTCGTACACCTCGCGCACCTCGAGCCCCAGCTGATCCTCGAGGGCCGCGAGCTCCTCGGCTGCGCCCTTGTTCTCGATGGTCTCGCCCTGCAGGGTCTCGAGCCGGCTGCGCAGGGCCTCGTTCTCACGGCGGAGGTCGTCGTTCTCGCTGAGCCCCCTCCAGAAGTCGCCCACCGGTCCGAAGACCGTGTCGCCGAAGGATCGGATGGGGCTCACCACCGCCGATATCCCGTCCTTGAGCCGCTCGACGGGCCCGAAGTCACGGGCGTCGAGGGTGAGCAACGTGATCGACAGGAGCATCAGGAGGAACAGGGTGAACCGGGAGCGGCCGGAGCGGCGTGGTGCGACCATGACGGTGCGATCTCAGTGCCGGCGCCGAGGCGCAGGCACTACTCCTGGCTGGACGAGAACAGTACGCCCTTCAGTGCGTCGAACTCCTCGAGCGACTGACCGGACCCGAGCGCGACGGCATAGAGCGGGTCCCGGGCGATGCGGATGGGCATACCGGTCTCGTGCGCGAGCCGCTCGGGCAGGCCCTGGAGCAGGGCCCCGCCGCCGGCGAGCATGATCCCCTGCTCCATGATGTCGGCGGCCAGCTCCGGCGGGGTGGTGTCGAGGGTCGACTTGACCGCGTCGACCACGGCCGCCACCGGCTCGGCGAGGGCTTCCCGGATCTCGCTGGTGGAGGTGACGATGGTCTTCGGGAGCCCGCTCACCAGGTCACGGCCGCGGATCTCGGCGTACACCTCCTCGATGTGCCAGGCCGATCCCAGGCTGATCTTGACCTCCTCGGCGGTGCGCTCGCCGAGGGCCAGGTTGTACTCCTTCTTGATGAACTGCATGATCGCGTCGTCGAGTTCGTCGCCGCCGACGCGGACCGAGCGGCTGGCCACCACCCCGCCGAGCGAGATCACCGCGACCTCGGTGGTGCCGCCCCCGATGTCGACGATCATGTTGCCCGTGGGATCCTGCACCGGGAGGCCGGCGCCGATGGCGGCCGCCATGGGCTCCTCGATGATGTAGGCGGGCTTGCGGGCTCCGGCGAACTCGGCCGCCTCCTGCACGGCGCGTTGTTCGACCCCGGTGATGCCGGAGGGGACGCAGATGACCATGCGGGGTTTGGCGAGCCGGCTCTGGTGGACCCGCTCGATGAAGTAGCGCAGCATCTTCTCGCAGATGTCGAAGTCGGCGATGACGCCGTCGCGCAGTGGGCGGATGGCTTGGATGTGGCTCGGGGTGCGACCGATCATCCGCTTGGCCTCGCTGCCGACTGCGAGCGGGCGCCCGTCGAGGGTGTTGACTGCGACCACGGACGGCTCGTCGAGGACGATGCCCTCGCCGCGCACGTACACGAGGGTGTTGGCCGTTCCCAGATCGACGGCCATGTCGCGCCCCATCACCCCGAGCATCGACCCCCTCAAGCCTAGACTCATGTCGCAGCGCCCCTACTCAGTCGCACGCCCGGTGAGCCTAGGACAGCGCCTTTGTGGCGAACAAAAGCCCTCATGGCCACCTACTCCGCCCCGGAGTCTACGTCATCGTCACCGGATCGCAATGTTCCCCCGCAATCGCAGCTTCGTCGCTGCGCTCCTCGGGCTGCTCTGCGAACGCCGGCGACAGCCGGCGCAGCGCCAGGAGGCGGCGGCCGCTCGGCCGCGAGGCGACCTCGCCTCCTGGGCCGACCCGCTCCGCTGCAGGGCGCAGGCGCCTCCCTGGCGGGTTTCAGGCGAAGAAGACGGCGATCTCGCGCTCGGCGGACTCCGCCGAGTCCGAGCCGTGCACCAGGTTCTCGGTGAACAGTGCGCTCAGGTCGCCGCGTATGGTGCCAGGCTCGGCTTCGGCGGCGTTGGTCGCGCCCATCATCCGGCGGACGATCGACCAGGTGTCGTCGGGACCCTCGATGATCATCGCCACCGACGGTCCCCGCCCGATGAAGCTCACCAGATCGGCGTAGAACGGCTTGCCCACGTGCTCGGCGTAGTGCCGCGACGCCAGCTCCTCGTCGATGATCAGCATCCGCATGGCGCCGATCGTGAGGCCCTTGGCCTCGAAGCGGGCGATGATCTGGCCCACCAGGCCGCGCTCGACGGCATCGGGCTTGCACAGCACCAGGGTCCGGTTCGTCATGGCGGGCGAGTCTAGAGCGCCGCGTCCCGGACGGCGCCGGCCACGTAGAGCGACCCGGCGGCGAAGATGAGGTCGTCCTCGGTGGTGACGGCCATGGCTCGGTCCAGGGCATCGGCGGGGTCGGCGACCACCTCGTTGGGGATGTCCATCGCCGCCGCCACTCGGCCCAGCTCGTGGGCCGGCATCCCCCGTGGTGACCGGGGGGTGCAGGCGATCAGCAGATCGGCGCGGTCGGCGCCGAGGGACTCGAGCATCCACTGGGGATTGCGCTCCTGCATCATGCCCACGATGAGCACTCGCCCGCCCCCCACCGAGAAGCCGTCGTCGAGGGTCTCGATCGCGGCCTCGGCCCCGGGCGGGTTGTGGGCGCCGTCGACGATCAGCAGGGGCTCGGTGCCCAGGACCTCGAAGCGCCCGGGCAGTCGCAGGGAGCCGAACGCTGCAGCGGCCACGTCGGGGTCGATGGAGGTGTCGAGGAAGCACTCTGCGGCCGCGAGCGCGATGGCCGCGTTGTCGCCCTGGAACGCCCCGTGCAGCGACACGAAGAGCTCCGCCAGGTGATGGTCGCCGCTGCGGAGGTCGACCAGGCGGCCCCCCACCGCCAGCAGGTTCTCGTCGCAGTCGAAGTCGCCGCCCCGGCGCAGCACCGACGCCGGGTGCTCGGCCAGGAACAGCTCCTCGAGCTCGGGGTCGGTCTCGCCCAGGCAGAGCCTGGTGCCCGGCTTGATGATGCCAGCCTTCTCCCAGGCGACGTCACGCCGCCATCCCGAGGTGCCGTCGGTGTGGTCGTAGCCGACGTTGGTGACCACCGCGACCACGGGCTGGACGACACTGGTGGCGTCGAAGCGGCCCAGCTTGCCCACCTCGACGACGGCCACGTCGGCGGCGATGTCGGCGAACCAGCGGTAGGCCGCGGCGGTCATCAGCTCGAACCAGGACGGGGTGTGGTCGAGGGTGGCCTCGACGGCTGCCAGGGTCTCGATCCCCGCCGCCAGCTCGTCGGGATCGATGTTCTCGCCGTCGCGCTGGATCCGCTCGGTGATGGAGCTCACGTGGGGGCTGGTGTAGGTGCCGACGGTCAGGCCCAGCTCCGACAGCAGCCGGGTGATCATCGCCGCGCTCGAGCCCTTGCCGTTCGTGCCGGTGAGCTGGATCACCGGCACGTCGAGCTGGGGGTCCCCGAGCGCGGCCATCAGCCGCTTCATCGAGTCGAGCGACAGCCCGTCGACGCGGCCCGCGGTGGCTTCGAGGTTGATGTGATCGTCGAGGTAGGCGACGGCCTGGTCGAGGTTCACGCCGGCCGGGCCCGCATCGACCCGCTGCTCCTACGAGGCAGCGCGGCCGCTCTCGCCCCGCAGCACCAGCCGGGGTGGGGTGGACTCGCGCACCACGCTCTCGTCGACCACGCAGCGGATGACGTCGTCGCGGCTGGGGAGGTCGTACATCACCTCGAGCAGGACCTCCTCGAGGATCGACCGGAGGCCTCGAGCGCCGGTCTGGCGGGCCAGGGCCAGGTCGGCCACCGCGGCCAGCGCGTCTTCGGTGAACTCGAGCTCCACGTCCTCGAAGCCGAAGTACTTGCGGTACTGCTTGACCAGCGCGTTGCGGGGTTCGGTGAGGATGCGGACGAGGGCGTCGGCCTCGAGGTTGCCGACCGCGCCGATCACCGGCAGGCGGCCGATGAACTCGGGGATGAGCCCGAACTTCATCAGGTCCTCGGGCTGCACCTGGGCGTACAGGGCGCCGAGGTCCTTCTCGTTGGGGCGGCGGATGTCGGCGCCGAAGCCGACACCCTTCGACCCGACCCGGCTCTCGATGATGTCGTCGATCCCGGCGAAGGCGCCACCGCAGATGAACAGCACGTTGGTGGTGTCGATCTGGATGAACTCCTGGTGCGGATGCTTGCGCCCACCCTGGGGCGGGACCGAGGCAGTGGTGCCCTCGAGGATCTTCAGCAGCGCCTGCTGCACCCCCTCGCCCGAGACGTCACGGGTGATCGAGGGGTTCTCCGACTTTCGGGCCACCTTGTCGATCTCGTCGATGTAGATGATCCCCTGCTCGGCCTTCTTGACGTCGTAGTCGGCGGCCTGGATGAGCTTCAGGAGGATGTTCTCCACGTCCTCACCCACGTAGCCGGCCTCGGTGAGCGCAGTGGCGTCGGCGATCGCGAACGGGACGTTGAGCATCCGGGCCAGGGTCTGGGCCATCAGGGTCTTGCCGCAGCCGGTGGGGCCGATCAGCAAGATGTTGGACTTGGCGAGCTCGACGTCGTCGTCGGTGGACTCACCGACCTGGACCCGCTTGTAGTGGTTGTAGACGGCCACCGAGAGGATCCGCTTGGCCGACTCCTGGCCGACGATGTAGTCGTTGAGGAAGGCGTGGATCTCGCTGGGCTTGGGCAGCTCGTCGAAGCCGACCTCGGCCGGCTCTGCCAGCTCTTCTTCGATGATCTCGTTGCACAGGTCGATGCACTCGTCGCAGATGTACACGCCTGGGCCGGCGATGAGTTTCTTGACCTGCTTCTGGGACTTGCCACAGAACGAGCACTTGAGGAGCTCACCCCCCTCACCGAACTTCGCCACGCTCGATCCTCCTCTCGTCTGCTCGTGCTCGCTCCGGACTTCTCATCGGCGCTCAGCTCACCGCAGTGATGGGACCAGTGTTGTCCACGTCGCCACGCCGGTCGATGACCTCGTCGATGATGCCGTATTCCTTGGCTTCCTGGGCAGTCATGACGTAGTCGCGATCGGTGTCCTCCCGGATCTTCTCGACCGGCTGGCCGGTGTGGTAGGCCAGCAGCTCCTCGAGCTGGGTCTTGAGACGCTGGATCTCCCGGGACGCGATCTCGAGATCCGAGACCTGACCCTGGGCTCCCGCGTACGGCTGATGGATGAGTATCCGCGAGTGTGGCAGAGCCAGTCGCTTGCCGGGTGTACCCGCAGCCAGCAGCACCGCCGCGGCCGAGGCCGCCTGGCCGTAGCAGATGGTGGTGATGTCCGGCTTGATGTAGCTCATCGTGTCATAGATCGCGAACAGGGAGTTGATGTCGCCGCCCGGGGAGTTGATGTAGACGTTGACGTCCTTGTCCGGGTTCTCCGACTCCAGGTGGAGCAGCTGGGCGCACACGATGTTGGCCACGACGTCGTCGATCGGCGTGCCGATGAAGATGATGTTCTCCTTCAGCAGCTTCGAGTAGAGGTCGTAGGCCCGCTCGCCCCGGTTGGTCTGCTCGACCACGCTGGGGACCATGTAGTTGTAGGCCTTCATCAGTCGTCTCCTTCTTCCTCCGAGGAGTCCTCGGGGTCGCCCTCGTCGTGGCTGTCGTCGGTGTCGGCATCGATGGCGGCGGGCCTGCCGCTCTCGTCCTCGGTGTCGGTCTCGGTGTCGTGCTCGGTGTCGGTCTCGGACTCGTCGAGCTCGGTGGTGGTGTCGGTGTCCTCGAGGTCGGCGCGGTCGACGGGCTTGCCGTTCTCGTCGACGATCTGGACCGACTCGAGGACGAGCTCCATGGCCTTGCGCTTGCGCAGATCGGCGCGCAGCACGCTGAGCTGGCCGCCCTCCTCGAAGGCGCGCCGCAGCGCCTCGGCGTCCTGGCCGAGCGCCGCGGCCGACTCGTCGATCTCGGCCCACAGCTCGTCGTCGCTGACCTCGATGGCCTCGGCCACCGCGACGGCCCGGAGGGCGAGGTCGACCTTGGAGGCCTCCTCGGCCGGCTCCCGGAGCTGCTCGCGCAGGTCGTCGACGCTCTGGCCGGTGGCCTCGAGGAACTTGTCGAGCTCGATCCCCTGCCGTGCCATGCGCATCGCCATGTCCTGGAGCTGGTGCTGCACCTGGTCCTCGACGAGGGCGTCGGGGATCTCGTCGATCACCAGCTCGGCGAGGGCGGTGGCGGTGCGCTCCCTGACCAGCCGGTTCGCCTGCGCCCGCTTGGCCGCCTCGATACGGGCCCGCGTGTCGGCGACCAGCTCCTCGGCGGTGTCGAACTCGCTGGCCTCCTGGGCGAAGTCGTCGTCGACGGGGGGCAGGGCCTTCTCCTCGATCCCCTTGACCAGGATCCGGAACGTGAGCCGGCCCTCCTCGTCGGGGCTGGGGTGGTCGGCGCTGAATTCCTTGATGTCGCCGATCTTGGCGCCGCGCAGCTCCCCGTCGAGCTCGTCGACCACGAAGCCGGCGCCGACCTCGTACGTGTAGTCGTCCGCCGTGAGCGAATCGAGGGGCTCGCCCTCGTAGGTGGCCGAGATGTCCATGGTGACGTAGTCACCGTCGATGGCCGGACGCTCGGCGGGGACCCGCTCGCCGAACTGGTTGCGCAGGGCCGTGAGCTGCTCCTCGACCTCGTCGTCGGTGGCCGCCAGCACCGGGATCTCCACCCGCAGACCGTTGTAGCCGGCCACCGTGACCTCGGGGCGGATCTCGACGATGGCCTCGAAGGCCACCCGGCCGGCGCTCTCCCCCTCGGTGATGTCGAGGTCGGGCGGGGCGATGACGTCGACGTCGTGCTCGAGGATGGCCTGGCGGTAGTACTCGGGCAGCGCCTCACGCAGGGCCTCGCCTCGGGCGTAGTCGCTGCCGATGCGGGCCTCGAGCACCTTTCGGGGGGCCTTGCCGGGGCGGAAGCCCGGTAGCCGGATCTCCTTCGCGAGTCGCCTGAACGCCTGATCGACGTGGCTGTCGATCTCGTCCTCGTCGACCTCGACGGACAGCTTCACCTTGTTGGCCTCGAGGGTGGTGAGTTCGCTCTTCACAGGAGGCCGAGTGTACCGGGGTTCCTTCCGGCGCCGAGCGGTCGACGATCCAGGGTTTCGCGCAGATCATCCGAGCCCGGGGCCGGCCGCGTCGGTCGTGTGCCGCGCGCGTGCTCCGACCTCTCAATACCTCCTCGACTGTCTCCTCGACTGTCTCCTCGACTGTCCAGCGACCGATCCTGCCAGCGCCAGCACGAAGCCCAGGCTCTGGAACGGCGTGAGTGCCTGCCCGAGGACGACCCAGCCGAGGGCAGCCGCGGTGACCGGGCTGAGCAGGCCGAGCAGCGACATGTTCACCGCCGGCAGCGAACGCGCCCCCCGGAGCCAGACGGCATAGGCGACCGCGCCGCCGACGACCGACAGCCACACGTAGCCCGCTAAGGCAGGGATGTCGATGTCCCACGAGCCCGCGTCGAGAACCGGGATCAGCGGGATGATCACCGTCCCGCCGACGAGCAGTTGCCACGCCGTCGAGTTCAGCGGGTTCGAGCCCGGGGCCACGCCCCAGCGGCGAGTGAGCAGCAGCCCTGTCGCCATGCTCAGCGTGCCCAGGCAGGCGGCGAGCAGGCCGAAGGCGTCCACCGTCACCGAGCCGGTGAGCGCGATGGAGGCGACCCCGAACGCCGCCACCACGGACCACAGTGTCTGGACCCGGGCCGGCCGCTCCCAGCCGAGCGTGGCGCAGACCGCACCGATGAAGAGCGGCTGGATCGACCCGACGACGGCCGCCAAGCCGCCGGGGAGCCGGTAGGCCCCGATGAAGAGCAGGGGGAAGAAGGCGCCGATGTTGAAGATCCCGAGCACTGCGGTCCTGACGCGCCAACCCCGAGCGGGAAGCCCGGGGGCCACGGCGAGCAGCAGCAGGCCCGCCGGCAGCGCCCGCAGCACGCTGGCGGTCATGGACCGGTCCGGCGGCAGCAGCTCGGTCGTGACGATGTAGGTCGAGCCCCACACCAATGGCGCCAGTGCCGCGCCCATCGTCAACCCCAGGCGGCTGGGTGCCCGGACCCGGGGGACGATGATCGTTGCGGACAAGGGGCCGTCCCACCGTCTCACTGTTCGTTCATTTGAGGTGAAATAGTTCAATGTGGAGATATTAATGAGATCGATCCGCACCGTCAAACTGTTTCATGTTAAGATTTGCACCATGTCCGATGCCGTGGATCGTCTGCTGGCGCAGTGGCACGCCGAGCACCCCGAGCTCGACGTCTCCCCGATGGGAGTCATCGGCCGCATCAGCCGGGCCGCCGCCCTTCTCGACCGGAGCATCGCCGCAGTGCTCGCCGAGCACGGGCTCCAGCCCGGCGAGTTCGACCTGCTCGCCACCCTGCGCCGGGCCGGGGCTCCTCACCGCCTCACCGTCGGCGACCTGCTGCGCAGCGTCATGGTCACGTCGGGCGCGGTCACCAACCGGCTGAACCGCCTCGCAGAGAAGGGTCTCGTCACCCGCGAGACCGACCCCACGAACCGGCGCAGCGTGATCGTCGGGCTCACCGACGCCGGGCTGGAGCTGGTGGAGCGAGCGCTGCCCGACCACGTCGCCAACGAGCACGCGCAGCTCGCCTGCCTCACCGAGCGCCAACAGGGCCAGCTCGCCGATCTCCTCCGCAGACTCCTCGTCGGTCTCGGCGACGGCGTCGACACCTGAGCCCGGCGGCGGATCCCGCGCGACCATGGTCGGCGTGGTCGTCTACCGGCACCCGTACCCGAGCCCGGCGCTCGCGGCAGCGCATCCGTTCCGTGAGCTCGACTTCCAGCGGCGGCCGCCGGCCGAGATGGCCGAGCGAGCCCGCGCCCTCCGGGCGCTCATGGCTCGGCGCCGGAGCGTCCGGATGTTCAGCGACGCCGAGGTCCCCCGGGAGCTGATCGAGGAGGCGATCCTCACCGCGTCGACGGCGCCGTCCGGTGCCCACAAGCAGCCGTGGCACTTCGCGGCGGTGTCCGACCCCGCGGTCAAGCGGGAGATCCGGACCGCCGCCGAGCAGGAGGAGCGGGTGAACTACCTCGAGAACCGGATGAACGCCGAGTGGCAGGAGGCCCTGGCCCCGCTGGGTACCGACCACCACAAGGAGTTCCTCGAGATCGCGCCGTGGATCGTCGTGCTCTTCGAGCAGCGCTACGAGCGGACCCCCTCTGGCCAGCGGCGGAAGAACTACTACGTGAAGGAGAGCGTCGGCATCGCCGCCGGGATGTTCGTGACCGCCATCCACCACATGGGCCTCGCCACCCTCCCCCACACCCCGAGCCCGATGGCCTTCCTGCGGCGCATTCTCCACCGCCCGGGCAACGAGCGGCCCTTCGTGCTGTTCCCGGTGGGCTTCCCGCTCGACGGCGTGCAGGTGCCGGTGCTCGAGCGCAAGCCGCTCGACGAGGTGGCGACCTTCGTCGGGTGAGCGCCGGCACACTCGCTACCGCGGCACCGGGTTCGACGGGGGCGTCGCTCTCGCGCAGTCCACAGGCGGGCGACGGTACCGGGCGTCGCCCGAGGGTGACGTGATCGGACGTCCAGGATTCCGCGCCCATCGTCCAGCGGTTGCCGTGGTCGGCGCCGTTAGCCTGGGGCCACCCGCGGGTGTAGTTCAATGGCTAGAACCTCAGCCTTCCAAGCTGATGATGGGAGTTCGATTCTCCTCACCCGCTCGACCAGACCGCTGGTGAAGGGGCGCGGGCTGCCACGCCGGCATCGGACCCACTCGGGGCCACCTCGCCGTCACCGTGACGGCCCGGGCTGGCTGCTATCCGATGGCGTACCCACTGACGACGCAGTTGGATCCACCGACGCTGTCCTCGGTGATCAGGACGGCGGTGACGTTCGCACCGCTGGCCGCGCTGTAGCTGATGGTGTACTGGCGCTCCGTGGCTGCGAATGCGCCCGTGGCGGCGGAGAAGGTCTCGCCCGGTCCGAAGAGGTCGTCGAACTCACCGACGTAGGTCGTCTCGGACCCGCTGGCGTCGAACGAGGTCGCCGCGATCTCGTTGTCCCCCGGCGCGGTCGTCGTCGCGGTGATGTTCTCGACACCGCCGGAGCAGTTGACCCGGATCGTCAGCTCGCCCACGACGGCGATCGGCGTCGGGCTGGTGTTGCCGCTGCGGTGGTTGATCAACACGATGGACACCCCCGTGAGCCGGTCCGCTGCCGGCACCGGCCCCAGCGTCGACTCGTCGATCTCCGCCCCGGTCAGGCGCAGCGTCGACTCGTCGATCTCCGCCCCGGTTAGCCGCAGCGTCGACTCGTTGATCTCCCGCCCCGTCAACGTGTTCTCCCGCATGTCCTTGCCCTGGAGCGTGGCGTTCCTGATGTCCCTGCTTCGGAGGTTGTTGTTCTTGACGGCCCTGGAGTTGACCGAGCCGGTCTGCAGGTCGTTGGTCTCCACCGTCCGTGTACCTGGCAATGCCCCGGCCAGTCCGCCTGCGACCACGACCGCGGTCAACGTGACCGCTGCTATCGCCACCGTCAGCCGCGACCGACCGATCCGCTTCAGTCTGTTCATGTCCGACCCCCATGTCCGAGCGGGCACGGCCCCCGTCGGGGCCTTCGGTACCGGCGCAACCGAGCCGAAGAGCCAATAGCCCGCCGAACCGAGCCCGCCGCGTGAACCTACCACGGACGTCGTCGACGATCCCCCGGCCGCGTGCTGGATGCGCCAGGGCGGCGCTCCGGGTGGCTGGGCGGGGAGCCCTGCGGGCCCGGCTACGAGTACGCCGGGTACTGCCGGCCCCGGGGTCGGGTGTCGGGGTCGGACTCCTCGCCCCACACCTGCCATCCCGGCCGGGGATAGCGGGCGAAGAGCTCGAGACGGGGGCCCGGTGAGCAGGCCTCGACGATCGGGTACAGCTCGTCGGGCTTGCGGGAGTGCTCGCGCTTGCGGGTCTCGATGATGTTGACCTGACGGCGGCCCGGCGCCAGGGTGCGGAGGTTGCCCCTGACCCCGAACAGGACCGGCTCGGTGGTGTTCCGGAAGTAGAAGCCCACTCCCCTCCCGTCGGGTCCGCCGTCCTTGCGACGCTTGGCCCACACCAGCATGGACTTGTAGCAGAAGCCCCAGCTCTCCATGACCGCCAGGCCCTCCGCGAGCAGCGCGTTGGGGACCCAGAGGTAGCAGTGCGACAGCTCGGCGACGAGGTCGGCGACGGGGAGCGCGGCGATGTCGTCGACGTCCATGGTGTCGTAGCGGGAGAGCCGCCGGTGCTCGGGGGCCACCTTGCCGGTGCGGTTCTGGAACCGCCACGGTGGGTCGGCCAGCACGGTACCGAAGGGCTGTCCGCCGAGGCGCTCGAGCTCGAGCCCCTCCACCTGGTCCACGGCGGCGGTCATGTCCGGGGCGGGCGACATCGGTCCTCGGGTGGTGGCCGGGTCGGGCCCGGGCACTCGGCGGTCCTCGATCTGCAGATGGACCAGTGTCGTAGCACACCGCCTGGAACGAGATGGGGATTCTGCCCAGGTCTTCCGGGCCCGTGACCCCGGCCGGCGGCTCAAGGTGCCTGCGGCCAGGTCGATAGGTGCAGATGGCGGGAGGCGCACCACCGCGAACCGATCGCCGCGCTCGCGATGGGCGCGGCGCCGCGGCCGTCGAGTTCGCCCTGCTGGCTCCCCTGCTGATCACCCTGCTGTTCGGCATCGTGTCCGGCGGCATCACCTACTACCGCGGCGTCTCGGTGAACAACGCAGCTCGGGAGGCAGCCCGTTTCGGGTCCACGCTCGTGATCGACGGGGATCTCGCAGGCTGGCTCGACTCGGTCGCGGACACCGCCATCTCGGCGTCGAACGGCGCTGCCGCGCCTGACGCCCCCGGACAGTACGTCTGCGTCGCGTTCGTCCACCCGGACGGCGCTGGTCCGCACGATCAGACGGCCCGAATCGTCGAGACCGCCGGCGTCCGCGGCCCCGTGGAGGTGGGGTCCACGTGCGTCTCCGACGGCAGGCCGCCTTCGGAGGCCCGGGTCCAGGTGGTTGTCCGCCGCAACAGCGACATCGGCGCGATCATGTTCGACCGCACCATCGGCCTCGCCGGGGAGACCGTGGCCCGCTACGACCGGGTCGGATCGCTTTGATCTCGGTCGTCCGTGAGGACCGAGGCGGAGTCGCCGCCGTCGTCGGCGTGTGCCTCACCCTGCTGCTGGCGGTGGCTGCGCTGACCATCGACCTCGGCCAGCTCCGCCTCGACCGCACCGCGAATCAGGCCGCCGCCGACACCGCCGCCCTGGCCGCCGCAGCCTCGCTGGACGACAGCCCCAAGGACGCCTGCATTGCCGCAGCCGGCTACCTGGCCCACAATCTGGACGAACCCTCGCTGGCGGCCGCGCCGTGCGTGACCATGCCCGCGTCGTGCACCGGGGCGATGCCGGCGCACGCGGTCGCCGCCACCGCGGGGCGGTTCGCGGTGCGGATCCTGCACCCGGTGCCCGACTCTCACCAGCTCATGGAGCCGGGCGCGATCGGCGCTCCGGCCCAGCCGGTCCTGAGCTTCGACGGCGACCAGTGCGAGCGGGTTGCGGTCGAGGTCACCGAGACCCACAACGGCGTGTTCTCCGGTGTCCTGGGCGAGGACACCTCGAAGACCAGCGTGCACGCGGTGGCGATCCGCGACGGTGACGGCGAGGTGCCGAGCGAGCGTCTGCTGAACCTGGTGGTTCTCGAGCGTCGGGACTGCCGGGCCCTGCGGGTGGGCGGCGGCGGCGACGAACCCAGCCTCGTCGCCCGCGCGGTGGTCGACCCCCTTGGGCAGCTCCACCCCGGGGTGATCGCCGTCGACTCCGACGGCACCGGCGACGACTGCGGGTCCCAGGGGACGATCGACGTCAACGGGTCGTCGGCGGCGATCCGGGCCGACGGCGCCGCAGGCTGCCCCGAGGAGCTCAGCCCCCTCGGCACCGGCCTGGGCTGCGGCGGGATCGAGGTGGTCGCGCCCGGCCCGCCGGGCTGCACCATGCCCGCCTGCAGCTCGACGGGCTCGGTGGACCCCGATCCGGTCCAGGTCGCCGGGCCACTGACCCGCGCTCCGGTGGACCATCGCTACAACTGCAAGCCGGCCTACCCCGCAGCGCTCGACATCGTCGGCTGTGACGGGGTGGCACCCCGGCCCTACATCGACGAGCTGCAGGCCGCAGTGGGCCCGGCCGGGATCCCGTTCGGCTACCAGCGCTACGAGGACACCTACCCCTGCAGCGTCGCCCCGTCGTCCGTGGTCACGGTCCCCCAGGGCAACTGGGTGGTGGGCTGCAGCCTCGACGTCAAGGGGACCCTGACGTTCGTCGGCGGCAACGTGATCTTCGACGACGACGTCGGCCTGAACTCCGGCGGTCATCTGCTGGTCAACACCGCGAACACGGCCGCCCTGTCGTGGACCCCGACCGTGCCCTACGACATCACCGAGAGCTCGGCGGGGGCGGCGTTCGCCTACCTCCGGAACGGCAGCATCTCCAAGACCGGCGGGGCATCGGTCACCATGACGGGCACCGCCGTGGTGATGTCGGAATCGGGCTCGGTCGACCTGTCGGGCGGGGCCGGGGTCCTCGCCTGGAGCGCACCGACCGAGGGCCCGTTCGAGGATCTGTCGCTCTGGTCCGACTCGGCGGCAACCCACTCGTTCGCGGGGCAGGCCACCCTGAACCTCGAAGGGATCTTCTTCACCCCCGAGGCGACGATGCGCTACACGGGTAGCGGGGGCCAGGACCAGGTGGCGGCCCAGTTCGTCACCCGATTCCTGCACCTGCAGGGCAACGGATCATTGGTCGTGGCCCCCATGTACCAGCGAGCCCTGGAGTTCCCGACCGCGTTCCCCGAGCCGACGCTCATCCGCTGACCGGTCGGGCCGGGGTATGGACGGTCGGTGCCGGTCAGGCAGGCTCGAGGATGTTCGCGAGCGCCTTCAGATCCTGGCCCATCGCCCGGCGCATGGCCAGGGACACGAAGGGCGCCGTCAGCCTCGCGAAGCCCGAGGGCTCCCCGTGGTTGCGCAGGCTCATCACGGTGGCCGAGCCGCCGTCGGCCGGCTCCCACGAGTACTCGGTGGTCATGGGGAACGGCCCGTCCACGGTGCGCATCGTCATCCGCTCGCCGGGCAGGAGCTCGGTGATCTCGTAGGTGTAGCGCAGGTCGCGGCCCAAGAATCTGGCGTGGAACCGGATCTGGTTGCCCACCGCCACCGCTGGTTCTGACACCCACTCGGCCGAGGAGATGCGGCGATACCACGCGGGGGCGTTGGACGGGTCGCCGGCGAAGGCAGCCACCTCGGCCGGGGCCCGTTCGATCCGGGCCTCCACCTCGACATCGACCTTCATCGGGAGGCTCCCATCCCACGATTGGAGCCCGCGCGAACCTCGGCCGCAAGCCGGGGGGCATCAAGTCGGGAACCGACCAGCCGATTGGGGTGCATGCTCAGCGATCGGCAGCGACTGGAGCGGCGTCGGGCCCTGCAGGCCATCGTGGCCAGCGCCCTCGCCGTCGCCCTCACGATCAGCCTGACCAGCGGGGTGCCCGACGACGATCGGAGCACCCAGATCCCCCGGGAGCTCGGGTTCGTGATCGAGTGACGCCCCGGGAGCCGCTCCGTCGGCCTCCCGAGGTAATCATTTCCATGAGGGGTCTGACCCCTCTGTCACTCTGTCATGTCGCCGAGCCGGCTCGTCGGCCGGCGGCGGGCGGCAATAGGGTGATCAACCATGCAGTACGGCGACCTCGAGGTGTCCGACCTCCTCCACGACTTCGTCCAGACCGAGCTGCTCCC
>JBFKRY010000026.1:0-29430 GCA_041636995.1 Acidimicrobiales bacterium
GCGCCGACGCCGGCGTAGCGCCCGTCGATGAGAGGAACCAGCACGATCAGGTCGTCGGTGGCCGCGGCCGCGGCCGCCTGGGACTCCTCGCTCTCCAGGGCCACGGTCACCACCATCTCGGGGAAGACCACGCCCGAGCGGACGGGCATCAACGGCAGGGTGCGGGTGTTGGCATCGGGGGTGAGATCGGCAGTCAGATCGGTGTCGGCCATCGGTCCTCGGGGTGCTTGCGGCGTTCTAATTACAAGATTACACTGCAATAACAGCAAGGGAATCCGGTGCATTCCCGCTCCCGGCCACGCGGCGAGAGGACCGACGCCATGCACGAGCCACCCACCCTGACCAGCGAGGACGCCAACGCCTGGTTCGTGTCCAAGCTGCCCGAGCACTGGTTCACCGACCTGCGGGTGCTGGTGGATCGCGACGAGATCCTGGTGGTGGGGACGATCGCTTCCGACCCCGCCGACGATGCCGGTCCCGACGATGCCGGTCCCGACGATGTCCCGCCCGACGACCCGCCGGTAGATACAGACGATGCAGACGATGCCGAGGAGGCCCGGGATCCCGAGCCCGACGCCGCAGTCTCCGACGATCGGGCCGAAGAGCTCCGGGCCATCGAGGACTTCCGGGAGGAGACCCGCGAGGAGCGGATCCGGGTGGCCCAACGGGCCGAAGCCAAGTTCCGCCGCAAGGTGTCCTGGGGCGCCCGCTGCGGCCACACCGAGGCCCTCTTCACCCACCTGAGCGTGCCGGTGATGACCCGGCTGCGGCTCCGCGAGCGTCACATCCTCGACACCCTGGTCGCCGCCGGTGTGGCTCGCAGCCGCAGCGATGCCCTGGCCTGGTGCGTGCGCCTGGTGGCCAAGCACGAGGGCGACTGGCTCGACGAGCTTCGCGAGGCCCTCAAGGCGGTGGACGAGGTCCGGGCCAGCGGACCCGGCTAGGGCAGCTGCACCCCGGCCGACGCGCCAGTAACGTGCCGGGGTGACCACCACCGCGCCGGCCGCGCTCGACTCCCGCCGGGGCTGGCTCGTGGTCGCGGCCGCCGCGACCTCCATGTTCGCGGTGTTCGGGGTGGCCTACAGCTTCGGGGCGTTCTTCGGGTCGATGAGCGACGAGTTCGGCGTCGGTTCGGGGCCGACCGCGCTGTTCTTCTCGATCACCATCAGCCTCTCGTTCTTCCTGGGGCTGTTCACCGGGCGGTGGGCCGACCGGGTCGGGCCCCGCCGGGTCCTGCTGGCGGCGGCGACCTCGCTGACGGGCGGCCTGCTGGCCACCGCCGCGGTGCAGAGCATCTGGCTCGGCTACCTGACCTACGGCGTGGGCATCGGCGTCGCGGTGGCCTGCGGGTACGTGCCGATGGTGGCCGCGGTGAGCGGCTGGTTCGAGCGCCAGCGGGCCACCGCGCTCGGCGTGGCCGTGGCCGGGATCGGGCTCGGGACCCTGGTCGGCTCGCCGGTCGCGGCTCGGCTGATCGACGCCACGTCCTGGCGCACCACCTACGTGATCTTCGCCGCCGTCGGCGGGGCCCTGTTGCTGCTGGCGGCCACGGTCGCCGAGCACGGACCGGCCGCGCCACACGCGGCCCGGCCCCGACGGCTCTCCGAGCTGCTCGCCATCGCCGATTTCCGGCTCCTGTACGCGGCCACGGTGTTCGCCAGCCTCGGGCTGTTCGTGCCATTCGTGTTCGTCGCCGACTACGCCGAGGAGCGAGGCGTCTCCTCGGTGCGGGCCGCGGCGCTGGTGGGCGTCATCGGCGGCGCCAGCATCGTCGGCAGGCTGGGGCTCGGGCGCCTGGCCGACACCATCGGGACCCTCCGGCTGTTCATCGGGTCCTTCGCCTTGATGGCGGCCAGTCACCTGGTGTGGCTCGCCGCGGCCGATCGCTACTGGCAGCTGGTGCTCTACGCCGTCGTCCTCGGGGTGGGCTACGGCGGCTTCATCGCCCTGGCCCCCGCGGTGGCAGCCCAGCGCTTCGGGCTGGCCGGGCTGGGCGGCGTGCTCGGGACCCTCTACACCGCCGCCGGGGTCGGCAGCCTCGGCGGCCCGCCCCTGGCCGGGGTGCTCATCGACAGCACCGGCTACACCGCGGCCATCGGGTTCGCCACGGCCACCGCTGCGGTGGCCACGGTGCTGCTGCTGCCCCTCACCGGTGAGAGCACGGTCCTCCGGGGCGCGACATGATGGTCCGATGGAGATCCGGATCGGGTGGTCAGGCGCCTCGAGCGTCGACTGCGCAGGTGATCGTCGACACCAACCACACCTTCGACGAGGCGGTGCAGATCGACCTGCGCCGGGCCTCCGGCGGGGGCCGATGCAGTCGGCGAAGGCGGCGAGGGGTTGGTCTCGGCGCTCACCGGGCCGGGTGAGCTGATGATGCAGCCGAGGAACCCCGGCGAGCTCATCCGCTACCCGGCCTCCAACCTGGCGGGCAGCCGCAGCTGAGCACGAACGCCAACCTCGCCGCGGTGCTCCGGGACGGCTACGCCGGCGCGCCCGACCGGGTGGCCCTCGAGGTGCCCGGGGGCCCGGTGGTCACCTACCGGCAGCTCGACGAGCGAGCCGCGGCGTTCGCCGGCGCGCTGGAGGCCCACGGCGTGGCGGCCGGCGACCGGGTCATGTGCCAGGTCCCCAAGTCCGTCGACGCGGTGGCGCTCTATCTGGGGTGCCTGCGCGCCGGCGCGGTCCACCTGCCGCTCAACCCGTCGTTCACGAGTGAGGAGGTGGCCTTCTTCACCGCCGACGCCGAGCCCGCCCTCTTCGTCACCGAGCCGGGCACCCCACCACAGGCGGTCCCCTCGCTCACCCTCGACGGTGCCGGGGGCGGGGCCCTGGTCGAGGCCGCGGCCGGGGCCGAGCCGGTGGCCGAGCCCCGCGCCCGATCTGCCGGCGACCTGGCGGCGCTGCTGTACACGTCGGGCACCACCGGACGCCCCAAGGGGGCCATGTTGACCCACGGTGGCCTGGCCGCCAACGCCCGGGCCCTCCACGAGATCTGGGGCTTCGGCCCCGCCGACGTGCTGGTGCACCCGCTCCCGATCTTCCACGTGCACGGCCTCTTCGTGGCCCTGCACTGCGCCTTGTTGAGCGGCTGCGAGGTGCTGTTCCTGCCCCGGTTCTCCGTCGCCGCCGTCCTCGGCGCCCTCGACGGGGCCACGGTGATGATGGGCGTCCCCACGTACTACAGCCGGCTGCTCGCCGATCCCCGCTTCGACGCCGAGGCCTGCGCGACCGTCCGCCTGTTGACTTCCGGCTCGGCGCCAATGACCGCGGCCCTGCACCACGCGATCGCCGAGCGTACGGGTCACCGGGTGGTGGAGCGCTACGGCATGACGGAGACCGGCATCATCACCTCCAACCCGCTGCGCGGCGATCGGGTCGCGGGGACCGTCGGCTACCCCCTGCCCGGGGTCGAGGTCCGGGTCGCCGGCCCCGACGGCCCGTGCGGGCCGGGCCAGGCCGGCATGGTCCAGGTGCGCGGACCCCACCTGTTCGCGGGCTACTGGTGCCTGCCCGAGCGCACCGCGGCCGATCACACCGACGACGGCTGGTTCGTGACCGGCGACATCGGCCACCTGGACGAGAGCGGGCGGCTCACCCTCGAGGGCCGGGCCGGCGACATGATCATCAGCGGTGGCGAGAACATCTCACCCCGGGAGATCGAGGCCTGCCTCGACGAGGCGGCCGGGGTGGTCGAGTCCGCGGTCGTCGGCCAACCGGATCCCGACCTGGGCGAGGTGGTGGTGGCGTTCCTGGTGGGCGATCCCGACCTCGACCCCGCCGCGGTGGCCCGCACCCTCGACGGGCGCCTGGCCCGGTTCAAGCACCCGAAGCGCTACGTCGTCGTCGACGAGCTCCCCCGCAACGCCATGGGCAAGGTCCAGAAGACCGAGCTGCGGACCCGGGACTAGCCGGAGCCGACCGCGGCCCGGTAGAGGACCCCGCCGCCGCGCACCAGGTAGCAGCCGTCGGAGGCCGGCACCCACACCGCGTCACCGACCTCGGCGGCCAGCACCTGACCGGCCTGGGAGGTGATCTCCACGATGCCCTCGGTCACCACGAGCACCTCGGGGCCCCGGACCCGCAACCGGGTGTCGTCGCCAACGCACACCCGGGTGAGCGAAAACTCCGGGACGGGAGCGTGGTAGGTGTGCAGGCAGCCGGAGGCGCTCTGGATCGTCGGCGGCGCGGGGGCGCAGTCCACGATCGACAGCAGCTCGTCGACGGCCACGTGCTTGGAGGTGAGCGCGCCCCGCACCACGTTGTCGCTGCTGGCCATGACCTCGATGCCGGCGCCCTGGAGATAGCAGTGGAGGTTCCCGGCTCGCAGGAACACGGCCTGGCCGGGCTCCAGCTCCACGTGGTTCAACAGCAGGGCCACCACCACCCCGACGTCGCCGGGATGGGCCTCGGCGATGCGCCCGGTCCACGCCAGGGTGGCGTCGTGGGGGCCGCCCCGGGGGGCGTCTGCCGCCGCGGCGACGGCGGCGGACACCAGGGCCGCGGCCTCGGCCTCCTCGGCCCGGAGCAGCCAGCCCAGCGTCGCCCGCAGGACCTCGTCGTCGCCACCGTCGTGCTGGAGGTGTTCCCGGACCGGCGCCAGGCCGGGACCCAGGTCGTCGAACAGCGCCCGGGTCTCGTCGAGGGGACGGAAGCCGCACTTGGCCTCGAAGGGGGTCAGCGCGCAGAGCAGCTCGGGCTTGTGGCTCGAGTCCGGGTAGACCCGCTGCGGGTTGTCGAGGGGGATCCCCGCCTCCTCCTCGCGCGCGTACCCCGCTGCCGCCTGCTCGCTGGTGGGGTGGGCCTGGATCGACAGGGGCCCGGCGGCGGCGAGGACCTTGGCGAGGAACGGCAGGCGGCCGAAGCGAGCCGCCACCTGCTCTCCCAGCGTGCCCTGGGGGTCGGCGGCGATCGCCTCGATCAGCAGCCGGCCGTCGCCCCGGAGGCTGGCCGGGCCCCGCTCGTGCGTCCCCAGCCAGAGCTCGGCCTCGGGCCGGCCGGTGGCCGCCCGCCGCTGGAACGCAGGCAGGAACGCCGGGTCACCCCACTCGTAGTGCTGCACGCTGGCGACGAGACGGTCCACGGGCGTTCCATCGGTTCGGCCGGATCGGCGTTGAGCCGCAGCACTCATTGTCGCCCGCGGCGGCGCTGCCGGCCATTCATCCGGGGCGCCCGCGACGCCCGGTAGCGTCACCGCGATGGACCGGCGCCCGCTGCGGATCGTGCTCACCGGGTTCATGGGCACTGGCAAGAGCACCGTGGGCCGGGCCGTGGCCGCCCACCTGGGTTGGGACTTCGTGGACACCGACGCCCTGGTGGTCGCCCGGCACGGACCCATCCCGACCATCTTCGACACCGAAGGCGAAGCCGCCTTCCGGGAGTACGAGCGGGCCGCGGCGGCCGAGGCCGCGCGGGGCGAGCGGGTGGTGATCGCCACCGGCGGCCGGACCATGCTCGACCCCGCCGGCGCCGCCGCGCTGGCGGACGGGGCCCGGGTCTTCTGCTTGAGCGCCGCGATCGACACCGTGCTCGACCGGGTGACCGGCGGAGGCGCCGGGGTCCGGCCGATGCTCGATGGCCCCGACCCGCGGGGGCGGGCCCGGGAGCTGCTCGAGGAGCGGCGAGCGGGCTATGCCGCCTTCGAGCAGGTGCCCACCGACGGCCGCACGCCCGACGAGATCGCCACCGACGTCGTCGAGCGCTGGGCCGGCGGCGGCGTAGGGTGAGGGCATGTCGAGGGAGGCCGTCGGTCAGAGCGAGGAGCTGCAGCAGTACATCGCCGCCCACAGCGAACCGCCCGATGCCGTGCAGCGGGACCTGATCGAGGCCACCAGCGCCCTGGGTCCGGCTGCCGCGATGCAGATCGGCACCAGCCAGGGCGCCCTCCTCGAGGTCTTGGTGGGCGCGCTCCGGCCCTCCTTCGCGGTGGAGATCGGCACCTTCACCGGCTACAGCGCCCTGGCCATCGCCCGGGGGCTCCCCCCTGAGGGGCGGCTGCTGTGCTGCGACGTGAGCGAGGAGTGGACGGCCATCGCCCGCGATCACTGGCAGCGGGCCGGGGTGGCCGATCGCATCGACCTGCGGATCGGTCCCGCGAGCGAGACCCTGGCGTCGCTGCCCGAGGACCAGCAGGTCGACTTCGCCTTCATCGACGCCGACAAGCCCGGCTACGTGGGCTACTACGAGGCGCTGGTCCCCCGCCTGGGCCCCGGTGGGCTGATCGCGGTGGACAACACCCTGTGGAGCGGCCAGGTCCTCGACGAGGCCGACACGTCCGACGACACCGTGGCCCTGCGGGCGTTCAACGACCACGTGGCGGCCGACCCACGGACGATCGTGGCCCTGACCCCGGTGGGCGACGGGGTCACCTTCATCCGCCGCCGGTAGGGCTGAGGCCGCGGGCTCAGGCGGAGCGGCTGCGGCGGCGGCCGCCGCGACGGACGTCGCGGTCCACCGTGGTCCGCTCCGTCGGCGCGTCGACATCCACGTCGGGCACCGGCACCTCGCCGGCGAGCACCTTGGCGATCATGGCGATGTGGTCGGGGGTGGAGCCGCAGCAGCCGCCGACGATCGTGATGCCGGCAGCCCGGACCCGGTGCGCATGGGCTGCCAGGATCTCCGGGGTGCCGTTGTAGTGCAGCTCCAAGCCGTGCCACTCGGGGATCCCGGCGTTGGCCTTGGACACCACCAGGGTGTCGCCCACGTGCTGGCGGATCTCGTTCACGGCGGCCTCGGTGTCGGGGATGTTGTTGCCGCAGTTGGCCCCGATGGCGGCCAGCTCGTAGGAGGCGAGCCGCTCGGCTGCGTCCCGGCCGGACACGCCCATCATGGTCCTGCCGACGGTGTCGTAGCTCATGGTGGACACGATCGGCAGGTCGCCGGCGCGCCGAGCGCCACGGATGGCGGCCTCGACCTCGGCCAGGTCGCTCATGGTCTCGAGCCACAGCAGGTCGGCGCCTCCGGCCGCGAGGCCACGGGCCTGCTCCTCGAAGGCGGTCTCGGCGTCGGCGGGCGACAGCGCCCCCAGGGGCTCGATGAGCTCACCGGTGGGTCCCATCGACCCGGCCACCAGCACGGTGCGGTCGAGCTCGTCGGCGACCGCCCGGGCATTGGCTGCGGCGGCCTCGTTCAGCTCTTCGACCCGGTCCTGGAGGTCGTGGAGCATCAGCCGGTAGCGGGTGCCGCCGAAGCTGTTGGTGAGCACCACGTCGGAGCCGGCCTCCGCGTAGCGGCGATGAATCTGCTGCACCCGGTCGGGGTGCTCGACGTTCCACCGCTCGGGCGGGTCGCCCGAGGTCAGCCCGGCTGCGAACAGCTGGGTGCCCATGGCACCGTCGAGCACCACGTAGCCCTTGGCGTCGATCAGCGTCTGGAGCGGGTTGGCCATCCATCCTTTGTACACGCCCGAGGCGGCCGAGAGAACGTTTCGACGCCTCCCAGCGGGCCCTCAGGGGGAAGCAATCTCACCCACGGTGGTGAGGAACCGGTCGTTCTCGGCCGGGGTCCCGATGGTGACCCGCAGCCCCTCCCCGGAGAACGGACGGGTCACCACCCCCCGCTTCTCCAGGTCGAGGTACACGCTGTCGGTACGCTCCCCCAGCGGCAGCCAGATGAAGTTGGCCTGCGGCGTGGGGACCCGCCATCCTGCGGCACGCAGCACCCCGGTGACCCGGTCCCGCTCGTCCACGATCTCGGCCACCGCCACCCGGATCTGGTCGATGGCCCCGATGGCAGCGATGGCCGCGGCCTGGGCCACGCCGTTGACGGCGAACGGGAACAGGGTCTTGTCGATCGACCTCACCACCTCGGGGTCGGCGATGGCGTAGCCAACCCGGAGCGAAGCCATGCCGTGCGCCTTCGAGAAGGTGCGCAGCACCACCAGGTTGCGGTGGTCCGGGAGCAGGTCGTGGACCGGGTCGCCCAGCGCCGGATCGAGGAACTCCCGGTAGGCCTCGTCCACCACCACCAGGGTCCGATCATCGACATCGGCCAGCAGCTCGCCGATCCGGGCGATGGGCACCGCGGTGCCGGTGGGGTTGTTGGGGTTGGCCAGCAGCACCAGCTTCGTGCGGGGGGTGATGGCTGCGGCCACCGCGTCCATGTCGAAGGTGTCGTCGACCAGGCGGGTGGTGACCGCCACCCCGCCGGCCAGCTGCGTGTAGACGGGGTACACCTCGAAGGAGCGCCACGGGTACACCACCTCGTCGCCCGGATCGACATACGCCAGCGCCAGCTGCTGGAGCAGCCCGACCGAACCACAGCCGACGGTGACGTCCTCGACCCCGACCCCCAGCCAGTACCCCAGGGTCTGGCGCAGCTCGGTGGCCCGGTGGTCGGCGTAGCGGTTGGCGACCGAGGCGGCCTCGGCGATGGCGCGCTGCACCGCGTCGACGGGCGGGCGCGGGTTCTCGTTGCTGGCCAGCTTGATGGCGTCGGCGATGCCGTGCTCGGCCTCGGCCTGGGCCGCCCCCTTGCCGGGCCGGTAGGCGGGCAGCTGCTCGACTGCTGGTCGTGGACGGCCGATGCTCACCTGGTCCCTCTCCCCTCCTCGGTCCCGGAAGCCTCATTCAACTCCACGCGACGCCCCCCGGCGCGATCAACGCCACGAAGGTCTGACCCGGGGTGAGCTCGACGTGCTCGCCGGCGGCGTCGGTGAAGGTGGTGACCGACCCCAGCGTGGGTCGGGTCCAGGTGGCCTCGATCACGTGGCCGTCGGTGAAGACCAGCGCCCGGCCGCTGCCCACCGAGACCCCTTCGTACAGGACCTCTCCCCACTTGTCGGTCATGCCGGTGTCGATGTAGTTCACGATCTGCACGATCAGGTTGGCCGGCGCCAGCTGGACACCATCGGCGTCGACGTGCCTGGTCCCCGACTGCCAGCGCCGCCAGCCCCCGTCGCCGTCGTTCCAGCGGTACTCGATGCCGGGGCTCGAGCCCGCCTGGAAGACCAACCGCACGCTGCTCGCGTGCTGGGCGGTGCGGTGGAGGGCCTCGCCCGGGTCGCGGTAGGCGAAGTGCGCCGGCGGCCGCTTCTTCGCCGAGACCGAGTCGAGCAGGGTGTCGGCCCCGGTGTACATGTTGTGCGGTGCCCGGCGGCTGCTGCTGCGCCAGTAGCCGTTGAAGAGCTCGGCGCTGCGGTTGCGGATGGGCTGCTTGTCGATGAGGCGGTCGAAGATCGAGTTGGCGCCCGAGAACGCGAAGATCGGCCGGTTGAACGAGGTGATGATGCCGATGTCGGTGGAACGGCCGGAGCGGACCGGGCCGATGGTGCCCGGCCGGGCCGAGTGGAACACCGCCGCGAAGCGGGTGAGGCCGGCCTCGACCAGCTCCTCGTAGACGATGTCGGCCCGGTTGAGCCCGGTCTGGGGCCGGGCCTGGGGGACGTTGTCGATCTTGACGATCACCGCGGGCCGCCTGGGCGAGCGCCCCGGGAGCCCGGTGAGCGGTGCTGCGCCGATCACGGCCGCCGGCGGGTCGGCGACCGCGGCGACGACCTGGTCGTCCGGCTTCAGCCGGCCCAGCACGCCGACGTAGCGCCAGCGGTCCCCCCGCGAAGGTGGGGGGACGGTGCCGCCGGGCGGGAGCCCGTCGCGCGGACCGATGGCTCCGGTCTCGCCGCCGAAGTCGGGGCTCCAGCCCGGTGGCAGCCGCAGCAGCAGCCTCGGATCGAGCTGGAACGCCACCGGTTGCGGCGGGCCGGGCTCGGCAGTGGGAGTGGACGTGGGGACGGGCGTCGGTACGGCGGTGGCGGTCGGGGCCGGCGTCGGCGTCGTGGGCACGGGGGTCGGCGGCGCGGCAATCTCGATGTTGCCGCTGCACGCGCTCAGGACCAGCGCCGACGTGAGGAGCGCCGGCAGGGGCAGCCGGAGGATCGGGCGCTTCGGCATGAGCGGCCACGGTAACGCCCCCGCGCTCATCGGCGACAGTGGGAGGCCGATAGAACCTCCGATCCGCGATGACCACCACCTTCGAGCGCAGCCTCGTCCTCCTGCTGTTCGCGCTGGCCGCGGCGATGTCGGTGGCCACCACGACCGACCCCGACCTGTGGTGGCACCTGCGCACCGGCCAGGTCATCGTCGAGGACGGGATCCCGTCGGCCGACATCTTCTCGTACACGGTCGACGGCACCGCCTGGGTGACCCACGAGTGGGGGTCGCAGGTCCTCATGTGGGCGCTGTGGTCGTGGGGCGGCGCCGCAGCGCTGATCATGACGTTCACGGCCATGATCACGGCCACCTTCGTGGTGGCCTACCGCACCAGCCGGGCCCGCCCGCTCGTCACCGCGCTGATGGTGCTGCTGGCTGCGGCCGCAGCGCGCATCGCCACCGCCCCCCGGCCCCAGATGGTCAACCTCCTGTTCCTGGCGCTGCTGGTGTTCCTGCTCGAGCGCATCCGCGCCGGCGCCTACCGGCCGGCGCTGGCATGGGTCGCGGTGCCGCTCGTCGTGGTCTGGGCCAACCTGCACTCGGGCTACCTCCTCGGGGTCGTGGTCCTGGGCGTCTACGCGGTGGGTGAGCGCCTGGAGCGGCGGCGCCCCGGTGGGCGTCCCCTGCCGCGGGAGGCGGTCGCCAAGCTGCCGCTCGTGGCCGCAGCCGCCTTCGCCGGGGCCGCCGTGAACCCCAGCGGCATCGCGCTCTGGACCTACCCGCTCGAGACCCTGCGGTCCCCGGCGATGCGCACCCACATCCGCGAGTGGCAGTCGCCCGACTTCCACTCCAGCTGGTTCTGGCCCTTCGGGCTGCTGCTGGTGGTGACCGTGGTGAGCCTGGTGGCGAGCCGGCGCCGGCCGGGTTGGACCCAGCTCCTGTTGCTGCTGGGCACCGGGCTGGCGGGCCTGCAGTCGATGCGGCACATCCCCCTGTTCGCGGTGGTGGCCATCCCGGTCGTCGCCGAGCAGCTCGAGGTGGCCTGGGACGGCCTGCGGCTGGCGGGCCGACGGCGGAGTCGGCTGGTGGGCTCCCGGCCCGTGGCCGCGCTCACCGCCGGGCTCGCTGGGGTGACCGGGGTCATGTTCGTCACCGCCGCCATCGACGCCAACGACCGGGCCGTGGCCGAGCTGTACCCGGTGGACGCCGTCGACCGGCTCCTCGACAGCGAGCTGGCGGAGGCCCGGGGCTACAACGCCTACGGCTGGGGCGGGTACCTGATCTGGCGGGACCTGCCGGTGTTCATCGACGGCCGCGCCGACGTGTACGGCGACGAGTTCATGGACCTCTACTTCCAGGCAGAGGATGCCCGGCCCGACTGGCGCGAGCCCCTCGACACGTTCGCGGTCGACTACGTGCTGCTCCCGCCGAGCGCCGCCCTCGGGGTGATCCTCGAGGAGGCGGCCGACTGGACCTCGGTGTACGACGACGGCATCGCCGAGGTCTTCGTCCGCTGCGTCGACGACTGCCCCGACCTGCGCTGACACGACCGTGAGCGTTGCTGACGGACTTGGCTCGTCGTCGATTGCGACTGTCAGCGAGCCATCGGCAGGAGCCCCGGCGGAGCCGGGACGGCCTGGCCCGTGTCCACCACTGCGGGCCCGCTCGCAACCGGATCTCGTCAGCCGAACGTGCTAGCCGGTGACGCACTCGCCCGCCGGCACCGGCTCGTCCGCGCGGGTGGCCACGAAGCCGGCCAGCTCCGTACCGCTGATGGCGTAGGCGACATCGCTGCTCCGCTGCGAGGCCGAGAACACCACGCCCACCACCTCGCCCTGCCCGTCGATGACCCCCGCCCCCGAGTCGCCCGGCGTGATGTCGGCGCGCAGCTCGATGCCGCGACGCTCGTAGCGACCGTCGCCGTAGATGTCGGAGGTGAAGATGGTGATCGTACGCTCGATCGCCACCGGCACCGCGTCGAGGACGTCCTCGTCGGCCCCGGGCACCAGCGCCACCGCCTCGCTGCCCGTGGTCGGCTGGCCCGGGCGCAGCGGCTCGGCCTCCAGACCCGGCACCGCCAGCAGCGCCAGATCCAGCTCCTCGTCGAAGGCCCGGAGCTCGGCAGGGAGCTCCCGCCCGTCGAGGGTGGTGACGACGATCTCGTCCGCGCCGGCCACCACGTGGGCGTTGGTGACGATCCCCTCCGCCAGCACCGTGCCGCTCCCCGTGCTCTCGACCCGGCAGCCGATCGCCCGGATCGAGACCGCAGATCGCAGCGCCTGCTGCACCACGTCGGGCTCCGGCGGCGCCGGGGATCCGGGCGGCCCGGCGACCTCCGGCTCGTCGCCGTCGGGCAGCACCGCCAACACCGCCAGGGCCACCCCGACGCAGGCGCCGACCACGAAGAGTGACCAGCCGAGAATCGGACCCATCCGGCCCGGCCGCGACATGCTAGAAACCTACCCGGGCGCGGGGACACAACACGGGCAAGGCATTTTGGGCCGTCGGACCCAGCTCCGCTCAAGCGGCGTGGGCAACGATCCGATTGGCCACAACGGAGCTCACTCGCCGGGCGGGAGAGAGAAGCCACCTACATGCCCTTGTCCCAAGCGCAGAGCAAGCACCTCTGCCGTCGCGTCGGGTTCGGCGGCAAACCAGCCGAGGTCAACCTCTTCGAGACCATGGAGCGCGCCGAGGCGGTCGAGTACGTCCTCGACGCCGCGCCGAGCCCGCCTCCCGAGCCGCCGGGCATCGACACCCTCGACTGGTGGACGGTGCTCGACGACGTCCAGCACTGGTGGATCCAGCGGATGGCCGACGCCCGCTGGCACAACCGCTCCTCGACCACCCCGTCGCCCCTCGAGGAGAAGATGACGCTGTTCTGGCACAGCCACTTCGCGTCGGGGGTGCAGAAGGTCGAGCACCTGCGGACCATGTGGGATCAACACGAGATCCTCCGCAACCGGGGCATGGGCAGCTTCCAGGAGCTGATCCACCGGGTCTGCACCAACGGGGCCATCCTCCGCTACCTCGACAACGACCAGAACACCCGCCAGGACCTCCAGGAGAACTTCGCGCGGGAGCTGATGGAGCTCTACACCATCGGCCCCGACGAGTTCGTCGAGTCCGACGTGATCGAGATGACCAAGGCCTGGAGCGGCCACGGCATCGTGGGCTGGAACGGCACCTACACCGACGCCACCTACCGGTACCGCTCCGGCGACCACGACGACTCGCGCAAGGTCCTGTTCGGGCTGCCGGCGCAGCGCTGGAACGGGCCCGACACCCTGCCCATCTTCACGTCCGGCGTCAAGCGCGACGCCTGCGCCCGGTTCCTCGCCACCAAGCTGTGGCGGTTCTTCGTGAATGACCACCCCACCGCGGCCGAGGTCCAGGACGTGGCGAACGGGCTGCTCCCGAACCTGAACATCACGAGCGGCCTCCGGGTCCTGCTGAACCACGACAGCTTCTGGTCCTCTGCCAACCGGTTCGCGCTGACCCGCTCCCCCATCGAGTTCGTGGTCGACGTGCTGCGCCGACTGAACATCCGGCCCGAGGACACCGGCCTCTGGTACCAGTTCGACCAGCTGGGCCAGATCCCCTTCGAGCCCCCGTCGGTGGCCGGCTGGGGCACCGGTGACTTCTGGGTGTCGACCATGACGTCGTGGGGTCGGGCCGGCTGGCTGGCCGGGCTGCGGTGGAACGACGACGTACACGGCCAGTTCCAGCACCTCGAGAACGAGCCCGACGCCGCCGCCGCGGCCGACGAGATCATCTCCATCATGGGCATCCCGAGCGCCTCGGCCGAGACCCGCCGGGCCCTCGAGCGGTTCTGGCAGCGACACCAGAACCGCGACGGCTGGGCCATCAGGCACAACGCAGTGATCATCGGCGGCATGATGCCCGAGCTGCACGTGGCGTGAGGGGAGACGACGCCATGAGCAACCGCCTCCCCCGACGGCCCCGAGTCCGGCGCTGGGCCGAGTCCCGCGACCCCGAGCTGCGCGACGCCTACCGTCGCCTGCACTCCCCCCTCGACCATGCCGGCATGGACCGGCGCCGCTTCCTGCAGGGCATGCTCGTGGTGGGCGGGGTGACCGCGCTGGGGGTGCCGATGCTGTCGAGCCGGGCCGCCCAGGCCGGCCCGCGGCTGGGCCCGAACGATCGCATCCTCATCACCTTGGTGCTCAACGGCGGGAACGACGGCCTCAACACCGTGTGCCCGATGGACGACGGCCGCTACTACGACATCCGGGGCTCGTTCGCCATCCAGCCCGAAGGAGCCCACCCGGTGGGCGACGGGCTGTACCTGCACCCCAACCTCAACCGCCTGGCCAACCGATACGAGCAGGGCAAAGTGGCCATCATCAACGGGGTGGGCGAGCCCAGCGACGACCACAGCCACTTCGTGAGCATGGCCCGCTGGATGGCGGGCACGGCCGCGGCCCAGCCCTGGTACTCGGGCTGGCTCGGCCGCTACCTCGACGGCCTCGGCGGCGACGAGCTGAGCGGGGTCGCCATCGGCGACCAGGGCATCCCGCTGCACCTCCGCCGACCCCGCGGCGAGACCACCGCGGTCCCGGGCTGGGGCGGGCTGTTCGGCATGGACTACGACGCCAACAACTACAACCGGCCGACCTACGACGCGCTGCTCGACTACAACGCCGGCGCCGTCGGCAAGGGCGACTTCGCCGAGGAGGTGGCCCGCACCACCAGCCGGGCGATCTCGTCGGCCGACTCGGTCGCCGGGATCTTCTCGCCCGAGGTCAACATCAGCGACGACCTGGTCCGCGACGCCGAGCTGGTGGCCAGGCTGATCAACCTCGACATCGGCGCCCGGGTGATCTCGGTCAACATGAACGAGTTCGACCACCACGCCGACCAGCGCCCCGAGCACGACGAGTTCCTCGACATCGTCGACCGGGCCATCGACCGCATCTTCGACAACATCCGGCCGGCGCTGCGCAGCCGGGTGATGCTGGTGACCATGTCCGAGTTCGGCCGCCGGCCCGCGCCGAACGGGACCGGCACCGACCACGGCACCGCCAACAGCATGTTCGTGGTCGGCGACGGGGTGACGGGCGGCCTCTACGGCAGGTACCCGTCGCTGCGCAACCTCGACGAGCGCGGCGACCTGCGCCATCAGGTCGACTTCCGCAGCATGTACGCCACCCTGCTCGACGGGTGGCTGGACGCCGACAGCCGCGAGATCCTGGGCGCGAACTACGAGAGCATCGGGTTCCTCAGCCAGAGCTGCAACGGCGCGGAGGCCACCATCGTGGGCACCGCGTCCGACGACGTGATCCACGGCACCTCCGGCCGTGACGTCATCGTCGGGGGTGGCGGCGCCGACACCATCCACGGCCACGGCGGCGACGACCTGATCTGCGCGGGCTCGGGCAACGACTCGGTGTTCGGCGGTGACGGCAACGACAGCATCTTCGGCGACGCCGGCGACGACGACGTCCGCGGTGACGCCGGCCGCGACTACGTCCGGGGCGGTCCCGGCCACGACCAGGTGCACGGGGGTCGGGGCGCCGACACCATCCGGGGCAACGACGGCAGCGACCAGCTGTTCGGCAAGCGCACCCGGGACACCTTCATCAGCGGGCTCTCCGACACCATCTCGAGGGGGCAGTGATGCGGGCGGCAAGCGCGTTGCGGGCTCCCACCACGAAGCGGGCTCGGCTGGCCGTGGGCGCGCTCACGGTCGTCGCCCTCGCGGCCGGGGCCACCGCGGTCCACGCCCTCACCACCAACGGCTCCCAGCAGATCTCCCAGGCCGCGCCGGGGGTGAGGGGCGCCACCGAGGTCGGCGATTACTTCGCCGCGGCCCTGGCGGTCGGCGACTTCGACCGCGACGGCCACGGCGACATCATCGCCGGCACCCCGTTCGAGGACTTCGGGTCCAGGGCGGACGTGGGCATGGTCAACGTGCTGTACGGGACCCCGTCGGGCATCGGCACCGACGACGACAAGACCCTGCACCAGGCGTCGCGCAACGTCCCCGGCAAGGCCGAGTCCAACGACCTGTTCGGGTCGGCGGTGGCGGTCGGCGACTTCGACGACGACGGCTATGCCGACGCGGTCGTGGGCGTTGCCGGCGAAGACAGCGGCAGCCGGACCGACGCCGGCGGATTCACCGTGCTGTACGGCTCCCGCACCGGCTTGCGCGGGAAGGGCAGCCGCACCTACACCGCCGCGACCTCGGGCGTGCGGGGGCCCGCAGAGGCCTACGCCGGGCTCGGGTCGGCGGTCGCCGTCGGCGACTTCAACCGTGACGGCTACGACGACATCGCCGTCGGCGCCCCGGGGGCCGGGCGGGGCGACGCCGCGGGCTCCGGTGCGGTCCACGTGCTCTACGGCAGCGACAGCGGGATCACCAAGGTCGGCGACCAGCGACTGCATCAAGCCGCCCCCGGCGTGGCCGGCGCCCGCGAGGTCGACGACGGCTTCGGTGCTGCGCTGGCCGCTGGTGACTTCGACGGCGACGGCGACGACGACCTCGCAGTCGGCATCCCGGGCGAGAGCTCCGAGGGTGCCGCCGCCGCCGGCGCGGTGGAGGTGTTCCGCGGCAGCCGCAACGGCCTTCGGCTCTCGTCGGCGACCGTGATCACCCAGGGCAGCGGCGATCTCGACGGCGCCTCGGAGATGGACGACATGTTCGGCGCCGCCCTCGCCGCCGGCGACTTCGACGGCGACGGCCGCGACGACCTGGCCGTGGGCTCGCCCGGGGAGGCCGCTGGTGACCGGGCCGCAGCCGGCAAGGTGCACGTGCTCTACGGGTCGAGCGACGGGCTGTCGGTCACCGGGTCGGCGTCGTTCACCCAGGCGACGCCGGGTGTCCGGGGCGCGCCCGAGGCCGGCGACGAGCTCGGGCTGAGCCTGGTGGCCGCGGACTTCAACGACAACGGTCGGGTCGATCTGGCCATCGGCGTGCCCGGCGAGGGCATCGGCGACACCAACGGTGCGGGCATGGTGCACGTCCTGTTCGGCAGCCGTCGCGGCCTGCGAGGCGACCTCCATCAACGGTTCTGGCCCGGCAACGACGGCGTCCCAGGCCGGCCCCGGGCCAACGGTGGGTTCTCACGAGCCCTCGCCGCCGGCGACGTGAACGGCGACGGCCGGGCCGACCTGGTGGGCGGGGCCCCCGGCCAGATGGTCTCCAACGACGCCAGCGCCGGTGCCCTGATCCTGATCTTCGGCTAGCGCTGACGACCGGGGACGCCGGCATCCCGGCGCGGGCGACCGTAGCGGTAGTGTCCGCGTCGTGAGCGTTCGCTACGAAGCACAGGGACGGGTCGCCGTCGTCACCATCGACCGGCCCGAGGTCCGCAACGCCGTCGACGGACCCACCGCCGACGCCCTCCAGGCGGCCTTCGACCGGGTCGAGGCCGACGACGGGGTCGATGTCGCGGTCCTCACCGGGGCCGAGGGCACCTTCTGCGCCGGTGCCGACCTGAAGGCCATCGCCGAGGGGCGCGGCAACCGGGTGTCGGAGCCCGACCCCGCCGAGATCGTGGGCTCGCCGGGGCCGATGGGACCGACCCGGCGGATCCTGGCCAAGCCTGTCATCGCTGCGGTGGAGGGTCATGCGGTCGCCGGTGGGCTCGAGCTGGCGCTGTGGTGCGACCTGCGGGTGGCGGCGTCCGACGCGGTGTTCGGGGTGTACTGCCGGCGGTGGGGGGTGCCCCTGGTCGACGGCGGCACCATCCGCCTGCCCCGCCTCATCGGGCACAGCCAGGCCATGGACCTGATCCTCACCGGGCGAGGCGTCCACGGCGAGGAAGCGCTGCGGATGGGCCTCGCCAACCGGCTGTGCGAGCCCGGCCATGCGCTGGAGACCACGCTGGCGCTGGCGGCGTCGCTGCTCGAGTTCCCCCAGGGCTGCCTGCGCTCGGACCGTCGCTCCGCGATCGACCAGTGGGGCCTCACGCTGAGTGATGCGCTGGCCCACGAGGTGACACTCGGCATGGAGACCATCCGCTCCGGGGAGACCGCGGCGGGGGCCAGCCGGTTCCGTGACGGCGCCGGACGTCACGGATCCTTCACGGACTTCTCACCATCTTCTTGACCAGACCGGCCGGGGTCCTTACCTGCGGCTGCGAGGCTGATCAGCGTCCCCCCGAAACCCCTGTTCGAAAGGCAGCCATGAAGAAGCTGATCGCCTCCACCACCATCGCCGCATCGCTGATCGGTGGTGGCGCCGCCGCCCTCACCCTCTCCCCCACCATCGCCGGCGCCCAGGACGACGCGCCGTCCGAGGACGACGCGCCGTCCGAGGACGGCGTCCCCGCCGAGACCGAGGCCGCCGACCGGCCCAGCACCGTGCCCGAGGTCCTCGACGGGCTGGTCGCCGACGGCACCCTCACCCAGGCCCAGCGCGACGCGGTCGAGACCGCGCTGCGCGAGGCCCGACCCGGCCCGGGCCATCACCGTGGCGGCTTCGGGCACCAGCGGGGCGGCCCCGGCCGGGGGCTGCTGGGCGGCGAGGTCCTCGAGGAGCTGGGCCTCGACCGCGAGACCGTGCGCGACGGGCTCGCCGAGGGGCTGAACCTCGGCGAGATCGCCGAGGCCAACGGCTCCAGCGCCGACGCGCTGATCGACGCCCTCACCGACCGCGCCAACGAGCGCATCGACCAGGCGCTGGAGCGCGGTCGCATCGACCAGGCCACCGCCGCCGAGAAGCGAGCCGAGCTCGCCGAGCGCATCGAGGATCTGGTCGACGGCGAGCTCGAGCTGCGGGGCCGCTTCGGCGGCTGACCCCTCAGCCCGGCGACCGCTCCTGCCAGAGCTCGCCCATCTCGGCGAACAAAGCCATCACGTCGTCGACCACCTGCCGGGCCCCGAGCTCCCGGTACAGGGTGTTGACGTTGATCAGCACCCGCTCGCCGTCACCCCAGTCGGCGTACGGGCCCGGGTCGATGTCCCGGGCCGCGTCGACCACCGACATGCCGGCGTCGTAGCGCTCGCGCGCCTGGTCCCGTAGCCGGACCCAGTAGTCGCGCACCGCGGCGACGCCGGCGTCGTCGGTCACCGGGCCGTGGCCGGGAACGATCGAGGAGGCCCCGAGGGACACGATCAGGTCGCACGCCGCGATCCAGTTGTCGACCGGCCCGGTCCACATGATTGGTGTTCCCTCGATGAAGAGGATGTCGCCCGTGAACACCACCTCGTCGGCAGGGACGTGGACGATGATGTCCCCCCGGGTGTGGGCCGGGCCCACCTCGATCAGGTCGACGGCCTTGTCGCCGATCTGGAGCTGCTGGCGGCCGGTGAACGTCTCGGTCGGCGGGGTCTGGGTGATGCCCCCGAACTCGAAGGCACCGAAGGCGTGCCGCAGGTACCGTCCCAGGGCCCCGTCGTCGGCCTCGGCCAGCTGCATCATCGCGGCCAGCGCGGCCGGGGGCAGCTCGGCCATCTCCTCGGCCGCGGCCGCCGAGGCGATGATGCGCTGGGTGGGGACCAGCTCGTTGCCGTGACAGTGGTCGCCGTTGGCGTGGGTGTTGACCAGGGCGTCGACTCGGGCCGTGGCCCGGGGATGCACGACGGCCATGGCTGCGAGCATCTCCCGGGTGAGGGCCAGGTCGAACAGGGTGTCGACGACCAGCGACTCGTCGCCGTCGACCACCAGGCCTGCGTTGCTCCAGCCCCAGGACCCGTCGGGCGCCAGCCAGGCGTAGGCCCCCTCGGCCAGCTCGGTGATGCCCTCGACGTACGGTCGCGTTCCCAGCCCCATGGCCCCAACAGTAGGCGGGCGCATAGGGTGTGCCGCCATGCGCGCATGGCAGCTGCACGAGCTCGGCGAGCCGATCGAGAAGCTGGCGATCCACGAGGTCCCCGATCTCGGGCCCCCGGGGCCGGGCGCCTGCCGGGTGGCGATCCAGTCGGTCGGCATCGCCTTCCCCGACGTGCTGCAGTGCCGGGGGCAGTACCAGGTGCCCACGGTCATCCCCCACACCCCGGGAGGCGAGAGCGCCGGCCAGGTGCTCGAGGTGGGCGAGGGGGTGAGCGACCTGGCCGAGGGCGACCGGGTGATGATGCTCGGCGGGGGGCTGGTCGAGCAGGTCGAGATGCCCGCCGGCGGGCTGTGGAAGCTCCCCGAGGGGTTCTCGACCGAGAAGGCGGCCGCGGTGCCCATCAACTACGGCACCACGTGGTACGCGCTCCACGACCGGGCCCGGCTGCAGCCCGGCGAGAGCCTGCTGGTGACCGGGGCGGCCGGCGGTACCGGCTCGGCGGCCATCCAGCTCGGCCGGGCCGCGGGAGCCACGGTGATCGCGGTGGCCGGGGGCGACGAGAAGGTCGAGCAGGCCCGCAGCCTCGGGGCCCACGAGGTGATCGACCACCACCGGACCCCGGACTGGGTGGACGCGGTCCGGGAGCTGAGCGGTGGCGGTGTGGACGTCGCCTACGACCCCGTCGGGGGCGACACCATCCACCAGGTGCGCCGCTGCATGGGCTGGAACGGCCGGTTGCTGATCATCGGGTTCGTGGCCGGGATCCCCGACCTGCCCGCCAACCACATCCTGTTGAAGAACTACAGCGTGGTGGGCGTCCACTGGGGCGCGTCGGTGGCCCGGGACCCGGACTCGCTGGGCGAGCAGATGCGGGCCGTGCTCGAGCAGGCAGGCACCGGCGTGGTCGATCCCCTCATCTACCCGCCCTACCGGTTCGAGGACGCCGCCCAGGCCATCCAGGATCTCGCCGAGCGCAAGACCTGGGGCAAGGTGATCGTGAACACCGGGGTCTGACCCCCGCGTCACCAAGTTGTCTGCAACTTGTATACCTAGCTCGTCTACCTAGCGGTCGGGCCCGGGGTCGGCGTAGCGCTGGGTGAGCTCGTCGAGGCGGGCTGCGAGGTCGTCGTCGAGGCCGGCGTCGACCGCGGCGAGGGCGTCGTCGAGCTGCTCGGGCCGGGTGGCGCCGACGATGGGGGCGGTGACCACCGGGTTGCGCAGCACCCAGGCCACCGCCAGCTGCGCCATGGACATCCCGGCCTCCGCGGCCAGGGGCCGGATGGCGTCGACGGTGTCGTGCAGCTCGTCGTGCCAGTAGCGGTCGCGGTAGCGCTCGCCCTGTCCGGCACCGAGCGTGAACCGGGAGCCGACCTCGGGCTCGGCCCGGTCGTGCTTGCCCGTCAGCAGCCCACCGGCCAGCGGGTTGTAGGGGATCACGCCGATCCCCTCCTCGGCGCACAGCGGGAACAGGTCGGTCTCGAACCGCCGGAACAGCAGGTTGTAGCGGGGCTGCACGCAGTCGTAGCGAGCCAGGCCCAGCACCTCGCTGCGCCCCAGCGCCCGCGCCAGCCGCCAGGCCGGGAAGTTGGAGCACCCCAGGTAGTGCACCTTGCCCTGGCGGACCAGGTCGTCGAGGGCCTGCAGGGTCTCGTCGGTGGGGGTGTGCCGGTCCGGGAAGTGGATCTGGTACAGGTCGATGACGTCGGTCTGCAGCCGCCGCAGCGACCCCTCGACCGCGTCCATGACGTGGCGCCGGCTGGCCCCCCGCTGCCACGGCGCGGGCCCGGTCGCCCCCCAGAACTTGGTGGCCACCACCACCTCGTCGCGCCGGCCCGGGAGCCAGCGGCCGATGATGCGCTCGGTCTCGCCCACCTCGTCGGGGCCCGAGGCGGGGTACATGTCGGCGGTGTCGATGAACGAGATCCCCGCCTCCAGCGCCCGATGCAGGATGGCCTGGGAGCCGGCCTCGTCGCACTGGTTGCCGAAGGTCATCGTCCCCAGGCAGAGCCGGGAGACCCGCAGCCCGGTCCGCCCGAGACGGACGTGGTTCACTCCGGGATCTCGATCTGCAGGCAATCGCTGCCGCAGGCGGCCTCCTCGGCGTCGGGCGCCGCGGCCGGCCGGTGCAGGACGGCCCGGGTGGCGGTGACCACCCCCCGCCCACCCTCGTCGTCGACGTCCTCGACGCGCAGCTCGCCGTCGACGATGAGGCTGTAGCCCCCCGGCTCCCGGGGCGGCCACAGCAGCGACACCAGCGGTCGGGCGGTGCCGTTGCGGACGGTGCGGCGGCCCAGGCCGCAGCGCAGCTCGGCACCGTCGACGCTGACCACCACCTGGGTGGCGTGGGGACGCTCGTCGTCACCGGTGGTGAGCAGGAACGCGGCGGCGCCGTAGCGGGAGACGGTGTCGCCGAGCTCCTCGACGGGCACGGGTTCGCTCATGGCCGCGACGCTACCCGGCTGCCGGACGGCGCGCTGGACGGGCGTCAGCTGGAGCCGGGATCCCGGAGCTGGGCCAGGTCGATCCACTCCAGAGCCAGGGCGTGGGTGGCCTCGAGCACCACCGGCGGGGCGACCCCGGCCTCGAAGGCCTCGAGCCAGCGCGAGGCGCAGAGGCACCAGCGGTCACCGGGCGAGAGACCGGCGAACCCGACCTCGGGCCGGGGGGTGGAGAGGTCGTTGCCCTGCTGGCGGGAGAAGGCCAGGAACTCCTCGGTCACCTCGGCGCAGACCACGTGCACCCCGAGATCCTCGGGGCCGGTGTCGCAGCAGCCGTTGCGGTAGAACCCGGTGAGGGGATCCTCGCTGCAGGACCGGAGCTCGGTGCCCAGCACGTTCTTGGCCATGCGGCCATTATCACCCGGTCAGCCGGCGGGCGCGGTGAGGCCCAGGCGGTCGCCCAGCTCGTCGAGGAGCAGGTCGACGTCGGGCCACATGTCGACGTCGCGGTGCGAGCAGATGAGATCGACGATCCCGTGGATCCAGGTCCACACCTGCACGGCCACGAAGTGGGGGTCGCGGTCGTCCCCGCGGGCCGTGAGGATGTCGGCGATCAGCCCGACGAGCTGCTCGAAGGCGTTGATGCCCACGGGCTCCTCGCGTGGCGGTAGCTCGACCCGGTTGGAGAACATCACCCGGTACATGCCTGGGTGGTCGGTGGCGAACCGGACGTAGGCCCGTCCGCTGTTGCGCAGCCGCTCGTACACGTCGTCGGTGGAGGCCGCCGCGCCCTCCATGTGCTCGGCGAACTGCTCGAAGCAGTACTGGACCGCGGACCAGAGCAGGTCGGTGTGGTTCTCGAAGTGGCGGTACACCGCGGTGGGGCTCACCCCGGCGGCGCCGGCCACGGCGCGCACGCTCACCTTGTCGAGGCTGCCGTGCTGGGCCATCAGCTCGGTGGCCGCCTCGAGCAGGTCGGTGCGCAGGCGGGCCCCCTGGCCCCGGGGGTTGCGCTGCCTGGAGGGTGATGCGGTGGCCATGTCCCGACTCTACCAATCAGGGGTTGACAGACGTACGTGTACAAATGTTAACTCATGATTGAGTTGACACTTGTAAACATACAGGCGTCAACAGCTGTAACCACCGACCGCCACCGTGGAGGCGATCATGTTCACTCGAATCGGTCAGCTCACCGTCCGTCACCGGCGCCGAGTCCTGCTGCTCAGCGTGGCGATGCTCCTCCTCGCCGCCGTGGTCGGCGGCGAGGTCTTCGGCATGCTCGCCGGCGGCGGCTTCGACGATCCCGACAGCGAGTCCGTCCGGGCCACCGAGCTGCTCGAGCGCGAGTTCGGCACCGGCGACCCCGACCTGGTCCTGGTGGTCAGCGCCATCGACGGCACCGTCGGCAGCATCGATGATCCCGACGTCGCCGCCGAGGGCGAGGCCATCATCGCCGAGCTCACCGCCACCGAGGGCACCGACGACGTCATCGGCTACTGGAGCGGCGGCCGCCCCGGCTCCCTGGCGTCGGCCTCCAAGGACCGGGCGATGGTGCTGCTCCGGGTGCCCGGCGACCAGGACGACCCCGAGCGCACCGAGCGCATCGAGACCATCATCGAGGAGTACGACACCACCCGAGGTCCCGTCCGCGTCCAAGTCGGGGGCCCGGACCGGGTGTTCGAGCAGATCAGCGCCACCATCGAGTCCGACCTGGCCCGAGCCGAGGCCGTGGCCATCCCCCTCACCCTGATCCTGCTCATCGTCGTGTTCGGTGGACTGGTCGCGGCGCTGCTGCCCGTGGCTGTCGGCGGCGTCGCCATCTTCGGCGCCTTCTTCGTGCTGTTCGCGGTGACCCTGGTGACCGACGTGTCGATCTTCTCGATCAACCTGGTGACGGCCATGGGCCTGGGGCTCGCGATCGACTACAGCCTGTTCGTGGTCAGCCGCTTCCGCGAGGAGCTGGCGCTGGGGCGGACGGTCGAGGACGCAGTCGTCCGCACCGTCGAGACCGCCGGCCGCACCGTGGCCTTCAGCGCCCTCACCGTCGGGGTGTCGCTGTCGGCGCTGCTGATCTTCCCGCTCTACTTCCTCCGGTCCTTCGCCTACGCCGGCGTCGGCGTGATCCTGGTCGCCATGGTGACCTCGGTGGTCTCGCTGCCGGCGCTGCTGGCGGTGCTGGGGCATCGGGTGGACAAGTGGCAGATCTTCCGGCGCCGCCCCGCGACCGAGACCGGTGGAATCTGGCACCGCATCGCCGTCGGCGTCATGCGCCGGCCCTTGGCCGTCGCCATCACCGGCGTGGTGGTCCTGCTCGCCGCCGGCATCCCGTTCTTCGGCGTGCGCTTCGGGGTGCCCGACGACCGGGTGCTGCCCGCCGGCGACCCCGCCCGCGAGGTGGCCGACATCCTCCGCGACGAGTTCCCCTCAGCCGAGGCCGATGCCTTCGCAGTGGTCGCCACCGGCGTCGGCGACGACGCCCGGATCACCGCCTACGCCAGCGAGCTCTCCCGCCTCGACCACGTGGGCCGGGTCGACGCCGCCACCGGCCGCTTCGTCGACGGGGCCCAGGCGGCCCCGACGGACGCCACTGCGGCCCGCTTCGCCAGCGCCGACGGGGACAGCACCTGGTTCAACGTGGTCCCCGACGTGGAGCCCATCTCCCCCGAGGCCGAGCGCCTCGTCGGCGAGATCCGGGCCATGGAGTCTCCCTTCGCGCAGACTGCGGTCGGCGGGCAGTCGGCGGCGCTGGTCGACTCCAAGGACGCCATCTTCGGCCTGGTCCCGGTGGCGGCTGGCCTGATCGGGGTGGCCACCTTCGTGCTGCTGTTCCTGATGTTCGGCAGCCTGCTGGTGCCCCTGAAGGCCATCGTCCTCAACAGCCTGAGCCTGACCGCGACCTTCGGGGCCATGGTGTGGGTCTTCCAGGACGGCAACGGCGCCGGCCTGTTCGACTTCACCGCCACCGGCCTGACCGACACCACCACCCCGATCCTGATGTTCTGCATCGCCTTCGGCCTGAGCATGGACTACGAGGTGTTCCTGCTCTCGCGGATCAAGGAGGAGCACGACCGCACCGGCGACAACGACCTCGCCGTCGCCACCGGCCTCGAGCGGACCGGCCGCCTGGTCACCGCCGCCGCACTGCTGCTGTCGATCACCTTCTTCGCCTTCGCCACCTCCGGGGTCACCTTCATCAAGCTCTTCGGCTTCGGCCTCGGGGTCGCGGTCCTGGTGGACGCCTTCATCGTCCGGGCCACCCTGGTGCCGGCGCTGATGAAGCTGGCGGGCGATAGGAACTGGTGGGCGCCGACCCCGCTGCGCCGACTCCACGAGCGGTTCGGCCTGAGCGAGAGCGCCCCGCCCCACGAGCCGGCGGTCGAGCCCGTGCCCCAGCCCGTCGGCGCCGGCTCGGTCAGCGGAAGCAGCTGATCAGCTCCCGCAGCCAGGCATCCACGGTGTCGGCCTTCTCGATGGGCGTCTTCCCCAGGCGCACCACGAGGAGGTCGGCGCCGGGATCGACCAGGATGCGCTGGCACTCGTAGCCCTGACACGCGAACACGTCCAGGTCCGGCGCCCACACCCACCAGTGGGCGCCGTGCACCTTTCCCTCCTCGTTGCGGGCCCGGGGGGTGCGGGCATGGTCGACCCAGCCCGGCGGCAGGATGCGCCGGTCCTCCCACGAGCCGTCACGCAGGTACAGGAGCCCGAACCTGGCGAAGTCCCGGGCGGTGGCGTGCAGGAACGACGAGCCCACCCAGGTGCCGGCCCCGTCGAAGGTGGGCCGGGCCGAGGTCATGCCGAGGGGGTCGAGCAGCACCGCTCGCATCCAGCGCTCGAAGTCGGGGCCCCGGCCCACCAGATCGGCCATGGCCCGGCAGACGATGTTGGTGGTCCCGCTCGAGTAGTTGAACACGGTGCCCGGCAGGGCCTGGGCGGGCAGCGAGGCCGCGTAGGCGCCCATGTCCTCGGCGCCGGGACCGAACAGCATCTGCAGGCAATGGCTGACGCCGTCGTCGACGTAGTCCTCCACGAACTCGAGCCCGGGGACCATGCGGAGCAGATGGTCGAGGGTGATGGGGTGGCGGGGGTCGGCGGGATCGGCCCACTCGGGGACCGGGGCGCGGCCGTCGGGGTCGAGCCTCCCCTCGCCGACGAGGACCCCGACCAGGGCATGGGCGATGCTCTTGGCCATCGACCACGAGATGAGGGACTCGTCGGGCCCGGCGGTTGCGCCGTAGCGCTCCAACACCAGCCGGCCCCGATTGACGATAACCAGCGCCAGCTGCAGGCCCATGCCGTCGCCGACATCGGCCCCGTCCTCGAAGCCCCGGTCCACGAGCCGTCCGAGGCGCGCCACGTCCACCGCGCCCTCGTCGAGGCCACCCTCGGGCCAGGCGGTCGTGGGCCAGGGAGTGCCGGGCGGTTGGGGTGGCAGCGCCTGGCGCGGCGGCCGGGGCGCCAGCACCGTCACCGGCCGACCATCACGCGAAGACCATACGCCCGATCCACTCGGCCACCAGCGCCGGCTTCTCCTGACCCTCGATCTCGACCGTCATCGTCCGGGTGGTGTCGACCGCGTTGCCCTTGAGCTCGACATCGCTCACCTGGGCCACCGCCCGGATACGCGACCCCACCGGGACCGGGTTGATGAAGCGGACCCGGTTCATCCCGTAGTTGATGCCCATGAGCAGCCCGTCCAGGGGCGGCAGCTCCGCAGGGATGCTGGCGCTGAGATGCACCAGCATCGACAGGGTCAGGAATCCGTGGGCGATCGTGCCGCCGAAGGGGGTCTCCGCCGCGGCCCGCTCGGGGTCGACGTGGATGAACTGGTGGTCGAGGGTGGCGTCGGCGAAGGCGTCGATGCGCTCCTGGGTGATCTCGAACCAGTCGCCGGCGACCGGGTCCCCGCCCACCTGGGCCTTCATCGCCGCGTAGGCCTTCTCTGCGTTCTCGCTCATCGTCGGACAGCTCCTCGGTCGGCTCCGGTGCCCGCAATCTACGCGCCCGACCTGGTCGGAGCCGAGCCGACGGGAGACCGATCTCGCCCCCACCAGGAGGGATTCTGCTCTCGCATGGCTGTAGCTTGCCAGCGTGGAGTTCCATGATCTGAACGGGCCGCCGTCGCGGGTGCTCGTGGTGGTGGCCCACCCCGACGACATCGACTTCGGCACCGCGGGCACCATGGCCCGACTGGTCGATGCCGGCAGCCACGTCACCTACTGCGTGCTCACCTCGGGCGAGGCCGGCCCGCCCGAGGACATGTCTCGCGATCAGGTGAAGGCACTGCGGGAGGCCGAGCAGCGGGCGGCCGCCGACGCGGTCGGGGTCCGGGACGTGATCTTCGCGGGGCTGCCCGACGGGCGGCTCGAGGCGTCCATCCCCCTCCGGCGCGAGATCAGCCGGATCATCCGGCAGGTCCGGCCGGAGCTCGTGGTGACCCAGTCACCCGCGCGCACCTGGGACAGCGTGTACCGTTCCCACCCCGACCACCTCGCCGCCGGCGAGGCCACCATCGCTGCCGTCTATCCCGACGCTCGAAACCCGCACGCGCACCCCGAGCTCCTCGTCGAGGGGCTCGAGCCCCACACGGTCAGCGAAGTGTGGGTGACCGGGCTCGACCCCCTCGACGTGTTCATCGACATCACCGACGTGTTCGAGCGCAAGGCCAAGGCGCTCGCCTGTCACGCCAGCCAGGTGAGCGAGCGCTTCGACGTCGAGGACCTCCTGCGCGGGTGGGCCAGCTCGGTGACCGAGCGACACGGCCTGCCGCGGGGCCGGTTGACCGAGGCCTACCGCCGCATCGTCACCCACTGAGGGACGACCACCGCCGGTCACCGGGGCCGGGCCGGACGCCCCACCGTCGGGGCCGGGGTTCCGCCCCAGGGCGGCGGATACGCCACTGATCGTGGCGGCCGCCGCCCCAAGGAGAGCGGCGCAGCCGGGCGGCGCTGCGCCGCTCCCCTCTTGAAATGCCAGCAGAGATCGGCCGGGCGGTCAAAACGAGATACCCGCGATCGGCATGCCGGAATTGGCCGAAATAGCTGGTGCGCGACCATGAAGTCATCATTCCAGCAGGTGGGGGCCCACGTCTGGGGCCGGTGCGTTCCGAGTGTGCCGGCCCGGCCGCTGGGCCGTCCGACCCGGATCACGCTCCGCGGTCAGCCGCGATCGCGGTGTTTGCGCCGCTGCTCCGTCGGGCATGACATCGGTCACACCCCAGCCAACGGAGCGGGCGATGCTCTACCGACGAGATCCCGAGACCCTCGACCATCTGGTCATCGACGGCGACCGGATCATCCGTCTCCGGACCCGGGTCGAGGCCCTCCAGGTCGCCCACCGGATCCGCCAGCAGTCCCCTCCCGGCACCGGCCCACGCCTCGCCGCCAGCTGAGCCGGCCCCGACTGCTCCGTCAGCTCCGCGGGACCGCGCTCCACGGGACGTCCTTGTCCACCCGGGGCTCGCCAGGCAGCCCCAGGACCTGCTCGCCCAGGATGTTGCGCATGATCTCGGAGGTGCCGCCCTCGATGGAGTTGGCCCGCACCCGCAGGAAGGCGTGGCGGGGGCCGGCGATCGACCCGTCGACCGACATGGTCTCGGGACGCCGGAACGCGTAGTCGTAGCCGACCAGCCCGGCGGGCCCGAGCAGGTCGACGCAGAGCTCGTAGACCGCCTGGTTGAGCTCCGCGTACATGAGCTTGCCGGTGGAGCCCTCGGGACCAGGGTTGCCGCACCGGGCCCCGGCCGCGGCGCGGCGGTTGGTCAGGCGCATGGCCTCGGCCTTCGCCCACAGCCGCATCAACCGATCCTTGACCGCGCGGTTCCGGTCGGCCGGGTCGAGCGCCTGCCAGAGGGCGACCGCATCGGCGATCGGGCCGTCGCCCCGCTTCGGACCGGTCCCGCCGCTGCCGGCGCCGATCGCGTTGCGCTCGTTCATGAGCGTGGTGAGGGCCACCCGCCACCCCTCCCCGACCGCGCCGACGCGATCGGCGTCGGGCACCCGGACGTCGGTGAGGTACACCTCGTTGAACTCGGCCTCGCCGGTCATCTGGCGAAGCGGCCGCACCTCCACCCCCGAGGCGCGCATGTCGAGCGCGAAGTAGGTGAGGCCCTTGTGCTTGGGCTGGTCGGGATCGGTGCGGGCGACCAGCATGCCCCGATCCCCGAGGTGGGCCAGGGTGTTCCACACCTTCTGGCCATCGACCACCCACTCGTCGCCGTCGCGCTCGGCCCGGCACGCCAGCCCCGCGAAGTCCGAACCGGCCCCCGGTTCGCTGAACAGCTGGCACCAGCGTTCCTCGCCGGTGAACATGGGCCGCAGGAACCGGCGCTTCACGTCGTCGGAGCCGTGAGTGACGATCGTGGGCCCGGCCAGCGCGAGGAAGAAC
>JBFKRY010000027.1:0-29390 GCA_041636995.1 Acidimicrobiales bacterium
CCCCGCTGCAGGGCCTCGACGCCGAGCTGGTCGCTCGCGGGTTCGACCAGCCGATCCTGGTGGCCTCGGCCCCCGGCACCGACGCGCTCTTCGTGGTCGAGCGCGAGGGCGTGGTGAAGGTGGTGGAGGACGGCGCCGTGGCCGACACCCCGCTCGTGGATCTGCGCGACCAGCTGCTGTCGCGCAGCATCGAGCAGGGCCTGCTCGGGCTGGCGTTCCATCCCGACTACGGCAGCAACGGCCGGCTGTACGTGTACTTCACGACGCCGAGCGGCGACAGCCGTCTCGGCGAGCTGACTGCCGCCGAGCCCACGGTCGCCGACCCGGACAGCCTCCGCCCGGTCCTCGACATCGAGCAGCCGGGCGAGCGGCACAACGCCGGGATGGTGGCGTTCGGCCCCGAGGGGCTCCTGTACCTGGCCCTCGGCGACGGTGGAGCCGGCGGCGAGCCCGCCCAGGACACCTCGAGCCTGCTCGGATCGATCGTGCGCCTCGACGTCGACGGCGGCGACCCCTACGCCATCCCGCCCGGGAACCCGTTCGACGACGAGATTTGGGTGTACGGGCTCCGCAACCCGTGGCGCTTCTCCATCGACGCGCCCAGCGGCCTGGTCTACATCGGCGACGTGGGCCAGGACACCTTCGAGGAGGTCAACGTGGTGCCCCTCGACGGTGCCGGCACCAACTTCGGGTGGGTGGAGATGGAGGGCGACCGGTGCTTCCGGCTGGGCTGTCGCACCGAGGGGCTCACGCTCCCGGTGCACCAGTACACCCACGCCGACGGCTGCTCGATCACCGGCGGCCACGTGTACCGGGGTACGGCCATCCCGGAGCTGGCGGGCCACTACTTCTACGCCGACTGGTGCAGTGGGCTGGTGCGCAGCCTGCGCGTGGAGGACGGCGAGGTGAGCGACGAGCAGGACTGGACCGCCGAGCTCGGCGAGCTCGGGCAGGTGACGAGCTTCGGGGTGGACGGGGCCCAGGAGCTGTATGCGGTCAACTGGGACGGCGAGCTGTACCGGATCGTCCCGGTCCGCTGACCGACCTCATCGTCGGATGAGGCCTCATCCGCGAGCGAGCGCACAGAACGCGAGCGGCGGGTCGCCGCTGCTGGTCGCCACCTGCTCGGCCACCGCGTCCCGGTCGAGCGCCGCGACGGCGGGCACCACGGTGAGGGCCACCAGCAGGATCGCCGCCGCGGCCGGCGCCACCCGCACCCGGCCGAGCCCCGAGGGTGCCTCGGGGACCGGGCCCTCGGTGATCAGCAGGTGCAGGAGCATGGCCATGAGCCCGAGACCGACCGCGATCCACCAGGCCGGGTCGTAGGAGCCGGTGGCGTCGGCCAGCTCACCGCCCATCCAGGCGCCGGCGAACGCGCCCAGCTGGTGCGACAGGAACACGATCCCGAACAGCGTGCCGGCATGCGCGGTGCCGAACTGCTGGGTGACCAGAGCCGAGGTCAGCGGGACCGTGGACAGCCAGAGGACGCCCATCGCCGCGCCGAACCCGATGGTCACCGCGGTGCTGGCGGGCACCATCACGAAGGCGGCGATCACCAGGGCCCGGAGGCCGTAGATCCCGGCGAGGAGGCGGGTGTTGGAGTACCTGGCTCCGAGCCAGCCCGCCGCCAGGGACCCGAATACGTTGAACAGGCCGACCAGCGCCAGCGCAGTGGACGCTGCCGACCCCGCCTGGCCGAGATCCTCGGAGTAGGAGGGCAGGTGGGTGGCGATGAACGTGACGTGGAAGCCGCACACGAAGAACGCCCCGTTGAGCAGCAGGTACGGCCGGGCTCGGGCCGCCCGGCGGAGCTCGGACCGCAGGGGCCGGCGGCTGGGGTCGCTGCTGGCGTCGGCGGTCACGAAGTCCGCGGCCCGGCCCCGCACCGCCGGCGTGAACGCGATCGCAGCGACGGCGATCACCGCGAGGACCACTGCCGTGGACTCCCAGGACGTGGCGTCGATCCTGACCCGGACGACGGGGATCAGCACGAACTGCCCCAGCGAGCCGACCGCGCTCACCACCCCGAGAGCCATGGTCCGGCGCGACGGCGGGACCATGCGCCCGACCGCCGACAGCACCACCGCGAAGCTGGCAGCCCCGATGGCCAGCCCCACGAGGAACCCGGCCGACAGGATCAGCATGCTGGCGCTGTCGGCGGTGGACATCAGGACCAGCGCCAGGCCGTACAGGACGCTGCCCGCCGCCAGGGTCCGGGCCGCCCCGAAGCGGTCCGAGATCGCGCCGGCCACGGGCTGGCTGAGGCCCCACACGATCTGCTGGACCGCGATGGCGAGCGCGAACGTGCCTCGGTCCGTGTCCAGGGTCTCGACCACCGGGTCGAGGAACAGCCCGAACGTGGACCGGATCCCGAGCGAGATCGCGGTGATGATCCCGCCAGCCGCGATCACCAGCGACAGCGGCAGGCGTCGCCGTTCGGTCGTGGCCGGACCGCTCACGCAGGATGGTGCCGCGACCGGTCAGCCGGACGCGGATGCCTCTGATCGGCGGAGATAGTCGTCGCGCAGGTGCCGCTTGTACAGCTTGCCCGTCGGGAGCCGCGGCAGCTCGGCCATGAAGTCGATCACCCGCGGGACCTTGAAGTGGGCGATGTGCTCCCGCAGGTAGTCGGTCAGCTCGGCGGCCAGGCCGTCGGAGCCCTCGACCCCCTCGGCGGGCTGGACCACGGCCTGGACGAACTCGCCCATCTCCGGATCAGGCAGCCCGAAGACCGCGGCATCAGCGACCTTCGGGTGCAGCACCAGGACGTCCTCGATCTCCTGGGGGTAGATGTTGACCCCACCGGAGATGATCATGAACGCCTTGCGGTCGGTCAGGTAGAGGTAGCCGTCCTCGTCGAGGTAGCCGATGTCGCCGAGCGCGGACCAGTTCTCGTGCAGCGGGTGCTGGGCGGCGCGGGTCTTGGCGGGATCGCCGTGGTACTCGAAGGGCATCTGCGGCTGCTCGAAGTAGACGATGCCCGGCTGGCCCGGGGGCAGCTCCTTGCCCTCGTCGTCGCACACGTGGGGGACACCGAGGATGGCCTTGCCCACCGACCCGGGATGAGCCAGCCACTCGTGGCTGTCGATGAACGTGAACCCGTTGGCCTCGGTCCCGGCGTAGTACTCGGTGATGATCGGGCCCAGCCAGTCGATCATCTGGCGCTTGATCTCGATCGGGCAGGGTGCGGCCGCGTGCACCACGCTGCGCAGGCTCGAGAGGTCCGCGGCGGAGCGGACGTCGTCGGGCAGCTTCAGCAGCCGCACGAACATGGTGGGGACGCATTGGGTGTGGGTGGCGGAGTAGCGCTCGATGGCCCGGAGGAAGCCCGCCGGCTCGAACTTCTCCATCACCACCACCGTGCCGCCCAGCTCGTGGATGGCCGCCGACCACGCCAGCGGCGCGGAGTGGTACAGCGGGGCCGGCGAGAGATAGACGGTGTCGTCGTCCATGCCCAGGAGCCCCGACCCCAGGGCCCGGATCCCCTGGTTCGAGGGATCGTCCACCTGGGTGCCCGTCAGCGGTCGCTTGATGCCCTTCGGGTGTCCGGTGGTACCCGACGAGTACAGCATCAGCGATCCCAGGGGTTGCTCCGGGAGAGGCTCGACCGGCTGGGTGCCGACGACCTCGTGGTAGTCGCCGAATCCGTCGAGGGGGCTGTCCAGGACCAACCGGTCGGCGAGCGGGGGCACCAGGTCCAGGAGCGCCGTGGCGGTGTCGGCGAGGGCCCCGGTGGTGATCAGCGACCGGGAGCCGGAGTCCTCGATGATGTAGGCCGCCTCCTCGGGGGAGAGGTAGCGGTTGACCGCGGTGAGGTAGAGGCCCGATCGGAGCGCGGCCCAGTAGACGACGTGGAACCACGGGCTGTTCTCGGAGAGCAGGGCCACGTGATCGCCCGGACCCAGACCGACCGACCGCCAGTGCCTGGCGAGCTGGGTCGAGCGGTCGTCGAGCTCACGGTAGGAGACGGTCTCGCCGGTCCCGGCCATGATCACGGCCGGCTTGTCCGGCATGGACGCGCTGAAGGTGCCTGGGTACATGGTGGAGCCGCCTCCTCAGCGGCCGGCCGGGTGCAGCATCGCCAGCTGCGTCGATGGGTCGAACAGGTGCAGGCGCTCGGGTCGCAGCCCGAGGTCGAGGGTGGTCCCGACGGGCGGTGCCCGCCCGGGGATGGTGCAGCTGATCCTCACCCCGTCGGGGGTGACGGTCTCCGCGAAGGTCTCGTGGCCGAGCGGCTCGGTGGCCCGCACCTCCACCTCGATGCTGTCGTCGGCGGGGCCACCGAGCACCACGTCGTTGGGTCGGAATCCGACCAGGACCGAGCTCCCGTCGTAGGGGTCGAGGCAGGGGCTCCACATCGGCACCCGTCGCCCCAGCAGCTCCACCACTCGCTCGCCCCGGCCCGCCTGCACCCTGGCCGGCAGCACGTTCATCGACGGCTCTCCGAAGAACGTTGCCACCTGGGCGGTCGCCGGCCGCTCGTACACGTCGGTGGGCGTGCCGACCTGGTGGATCACCCCGTCGAAGAGCACCACGATCCGGTCGCTCATGGCCATGGCGTCGTGCTGGCTGGCGGTGACCAGCAGGGTGGTCAGACCCCGGGCCCGGTGGATCCGCAGGATGTCGGCGCGCAGCCGCAGCCGGACCTGGTCCTCCAGGTGCGCCAGGGGCTCGTCCATGAGAAGAGTCGAGGGCGACGCGATCACCGCGCGCGCCAGCTGGACCACCCGACGTTCGCCTTCCGAGAGGGTCTTGGGCGAGCGCTCGAGGAGGTGGTGGATGCGCAGCGTGGACGCCTCGAAGTCGAGCAGCTCGTCGCCTCCCCGGTACATCTCGATGCCGGCGACCTCGAGCGGGAACGTGATGTTGCGGGCCGCGGTGCGGTTGGACATGAGGAGGTTGGCCTGGGTGATGAGCCCCAGGCCCCGCTGGCGGGTCTCGAGCTCGGTGACGTCGGTGCCGCCGATGTGCACCCGGCCGCTCGTGGGCTGTTCCAGGCCGGCGATGACCCGCAGCGCGGTGGTCTTCCCGCAGCCGGAGGGGCCGACGATGCCGAAGACCTCGCCGGCGCGCACCAGCAGGTTGACGTGGTCCAGCGCGAGCACGCCGCTCGGGTAGACCTTGGTGACGTCGGCGAGCTCGATGTCGTACACGATGCGGACCTAGTGGGGTGACCGCGCGGTGACGACGACTCCCGCGAGCGGGTGGGCTCCCCGGTCCCGAGCCTGCGTCACGGCCGATCGTCGTCGATGTCGGAGTCGTCGGTCACCATGTCGCCGGGGAGGCCCGGGGTGACGTCGGTGGCCGGGGGGATGACCGGCTGGTCGGGACGGGCCTCGAGGCTCGGCGGTGGCGCCGCGCTGGGCGCGGGATCGACGAGGACCCACAGCAGCAGGTAGGCGAGGATGCCGCCCCCGCCGACCAGCCCGAGCACGATGAACGCGACCCGGACCAGGGTGGTGTCGACGTCGAAGTACTGCCCGAGTCCGGCACACACCCCGGCGATCATCTTGTCGTCGGTCGCGCGGTACAGCGGTCGATCACGTCGGGCCATGGGGTGCACCTCCTCGGCGGCAGCCTAGTGGTGCTTCCGGAGCTCGTCCGGGGTCGGACGGGGAAGGTTGCGACTCGATACCACACCGGCGAGGAGATTCGCTCTAGGGTGCGGGGGTTCGAAACCGACGAAGGGGTTCAACGATGAGTGGTGGAGTACGGAAGCTGGTCGCTGCGGCGGTGATCGTCGCGATGGCCTCGGGTGTGGCGGGGGCGGCAACTGCGGCTGCGCAAGACCCGGACGCGCCCTCGATTGCCGAGGTGGCCACCGCGGACGGGCGGTTCACCACCCTGGTCACCGCACTCGAGCTGGCCGGGCTCGCGGAGATGTTCAGCACCTGTGACGGCGGTGAGTACACCGTGCTGGCCCCCACCGACGATGCCTTCACCTCCACCCTCGAGGCCCTCGGGCTCGAGGCCACCGACCTGGCAGCCGACACGGAGCTGCTGACCAGCGTGCTCACCTACCACGTCATCGAGGGCGCAGTGGCGTCCGACGCGGTCGCCGGGCTCGACGGCTCCTCCGCCACCACGGTCAACGGTGAGGACATCTCCATCTCGGTGGATGGCGACACCATCAGCATCGGCAGCGGGAACCCGACCGCCGCGAACGTGGTGGTCGCCGACGTCCAGGCGTGCAACGGCATCGTCCACGCGATCGACAGCGTGTTGATCCCGCCGACGGTCGCCGCCAGCTTGGGCGTGGCCCAGGAGGAGCCCACCGACGAGGAGCCCACCGACGAGGAGCCCACCGACGAGGAGCCCACCGACGAGGAGCCCACCGACGAGCTGGCCACCACCGGCGCCGCATCAGACGTGCTGGCCGTGGTCGCCGCAGCGCTGCTCGCTGCGGGCGTGCTGGTGGTGGCGACGAGCCGGCGCCTCCGCACCCTCCGCTAGGAGACTGCTGGCCCCCGGCGCCGTCAAGCGGTGACGGCGGCGGGGGCTCCAGCAGACACCAGGGTGCCCCGGTCCTCGCCGGCGCACACCGCGGCGATCGCGCCGCGCTCCTCGAAGTCGAACACGTGCAGCGGGAGGTCGTGGTCGCGCGCGAGCACGATGGCCGACTGATCCATGATCCGGAGATCTCGCTCGAGCACCTCGCGGTAGGTCAGCCGATCGAACTTGGTGGCGTGGCTGGTGCTGTGGGGGTCGGCGTCGTAGATGCCGTCCACGCCGTTCTTGGCGAGCAGGATCGCGTCCGCTTCGAGCTCGATGGCGCGCTGCACCGCGGGGTAGTCCGTGGTCACGTAGGGCTGGCCGATGCCGCAGCTCAACAGCACGATCCGGCCGTTGCGCAGGTGCTTGAGGGCCTTCAGTCGGATGAAGGGCTCCGCCATCGACGGGATCGGCAGCGCGGTCATGAGACGCACGTCCTCCACGCCGCGGCGAACCAGCACCCCGCGCAGGAGGATGCCGTTCATGACCGTGCCGAGCATCCCGACGTTGTCCGCCTCGGCCTGGTCGATCTGCCACTCGGGCGCGGTGTTGCCACGGAAGAAGTTGCCGCCGCCGAGGACCACGGCCACCTCGACGCCCCGCTCGACCGCCGCCAGCACCTCCTCGGCGATGTAGCCGAGCGCATCGGCGTCGAGGCCGGTCTCCTTGCCACCGGCGAACGCCTGGCCGCTCAGCTTGACGACGACGCGCTTGTATCTCAGGTCGGACATGGTGCCGAGACTATCCGTCGGACCTCGGGCGCGACGCCGGCCCCAGGTCGGCGTCAACGTTGCTCCCACCAGGCGCGGAGCCGATCGGCCCGCTCGGGGTTGACGGCCCGTGGCGGGATCCGGCCCTCGGCGATCGCCTGCACCTGCTCGACGCTGCTCGCAGCCTGGGCGTCGGCGTTCTCCGGGGTGAGCCCGCCCAGGTGCGGTGTCGCCACCACCCCGGGCCGGCCGGCGAGCTCGGGTGCAGGCCGCTGGTCCGGTGCCGAGCCCACGTCCATCGCCAGCCCGCCGAGGTGCCCCGAGTCGAGCGCGGCCGCCACCGCGTCCTCGTCGAGCAGCTCGCCCCTGGAGACGTTCACCAGGATGGTCCCGGGGGCCATCGCGGCAAGCTCCGCTTCGCCGATCAGCCCCCGGGTCCTGGCCGTCGACGCCGCCAGCGGCAGCACGTACTCGGAGCACGCCAGCAGCTCGCCGAGATCGACCAGCCGGACCCCGGGAGGAACCTCGCCCGGCTGCGGATCCGACCCGACCACCTCCATCCCCGAGGCGACGAGGAGCCGGGCCAGATACGAGCCGACCGCGCCCAGCCCGATGATGCCTGCAGTCCGGCCCCGCAGCTGGCGGCCCATCCGTTGGGGCGGGGTGCGCCTCTGGTGGTAGTCGGCAGTCGACTCGCTCACGTGACGCGACACGTCGAGCATGAGCGCCAGGGCCAGCTCGGCCGTCGAGGCCACGAAGCTCTTGTCGGCTCGGGCGACGAGCACGCCGGCGGCGCTGGCGGCCTCGACGTCGACGGTGCTGATGTCCACCGCGGTCCGCAGGAAGGCCAGCAGGCTCGGAGTCCGCGCGAACAGCTCGGCGTCACCGGGCGTGGACCGATGGGCGATCACGACCTGGCACCCCGCGGCGGCCTCGAGGAGCTCGTCGGGCGTGAGGTCGCGGGCCGACGGGTTGAGCCGCACGTCTGCGATGTCGTGGAGGGGCTCGAGGGCCCGCCCGTAGTAGGCCTGCCGATCCTCGGCGTTGTGGGTCAGCAGCACCCGCAGCACGGTCCGCAGGGTAGTGGCCCGTCGAACGCGCCGGACCGGGGATTCGGCGGGGCATAAGCTGCAGCCATCACCAGTCTCCGTGGCCGCCGTCCCGGTGGTCGGCGAGGAGGGGCGTCATGACATCGGTCTTCATCACCTGCGCGGTCACCGGCAGCGGCGACACCACCGCCAAGTCCGACAAGGTGCCCGTCGAGCCCGCGGACATCGCCGCGGACTGCATCGCGGCGGCCCGAGCCGGCGCGGCGATCGTCCACGTCCACGTGCGCGATCCTGCGACCGGGGCCGGCGCCCGAGACGTGAGCCACTACCGCGAGGTCGTCGAGCGGGTCCGCAGCAGCGACACCGACGTGATCCTCAACCTCACCGCCGGGATGGGTGGCGATCTGGTGCTGGGCTCGGTCGAGCAGCCGATCCCCCTCCACCCGGAGAGCACGGACCTGGTCGGGGCCACCGAACGGCTGGCTCATGTCCGCGCGCTCATGCCGGAGATCTGCACCCTCGACTGCGGCAGCATGAACTTCGGTGAGGGTGACTTCGTGGCCACCAACACCACGGCCACGCTCCACGAGATGGCCCGCCAGATCCAGGAGCTCGGGGTCCGGCCCGAGATCGAGGTGTTCGACACCGGTCACCTGTGGCAGGCCAAGAGTCTGGTCGACGCGGGCCTCATCGACGGCCCGGTGATGGTGCAGCTCTGCATGGGCATCCCCTGGGGCGCCCCGGCCGACCTCAACACGTTCATGGCGATGGTCAACAACGTGCCCTCGGACTGGGTGTTCAGCGCCTTCTCGATCGGGCGCCAGCAGCTGCCCTACGTGGCCCTGGCGGCCATCGCCGGCGGCAACGTGCGGGTGGGGCTCGAGGACAACATCTACCTGGACCGGGGCGTGCTGGCCTCCAACGAGGATCTGGTCCGGCGGGCTGTCCACATCCTGGAGGGCCTGAACATCTCGATCATGGGTCCCGACGACGTTCGATCGAAGCTGAAGCTCACCAAGCATGGCTGAGCGCCGCTCGGGCGCTCGGGTGGGAGAGGAGCCGAGGGCGCTGCCCTCGGAGGCCGCCGCCATCGGATGCGGGGTGATCGGTGCCGCCTGGGTGGCGCGCCTGCGGCTCCGGGGGGTTCCGGTGCGGGCCTACGATCCGTCGCCGGCCGCCGAGGCGCTGATCGGCGACGTGGCCCGCAACGCCGCGGCGGCCTGGGAGGGGCTCGGCCTCCCCGTCGAGCCCCTGGGGCCGCTGAGAATCTGCGGCTCGGTTGCCGAGGCCGTCGACGGCGTCGAGCTGGTCCAGGAGAGCGTGCCCGAGGTGCTCGAGCTCAAGCAGGAGACCCTGTCCGAGATCGACCGCTACGCCCCCGCCGGTGCCGTCATCGCCTCGTCGACATCCGGCTTGCGCTGCAGCGCCATGGCCGAGCCCCTGGCACGTCCCGAACGTCTGTTGGTGGCCCACCCGTTCAATCCGGTGTATCTACTGCCGCTGGTCGAGGTGGTGGGGGGCGAGCGCACCAGCGACCAGACCATCGATCGGGCGATGGCGATCTATCGGGGCCTGGGGATGAAGCCGCTCCACATCCGGGTCGAGATCGACGCCCACGTCGCCGACCGGCTGCTGGAGGCGGTCTGGCGCGAGTCCCTCTGGCTGGTGCACGACGGGGTGGCCACCACCGAGCAGATCGACGATGCCATCCGCTACGGCTTCGGGCTCCGCTGGGCCCAGATGGGCGTGTTCGAGACCTACCGGATCGCCGGTGGCGAAGGCGGCTTCGGGCACTTCCTCGAGCAGTTCGGGCCTGCGCTGCGCTGGCCCTGGACCAAGCTGACCGACACCCCCGAGCTCACCGACGAGCTGATCGGGCGGCTCGAGGCCCAGTCCGACGAGCAGTCGGGCGCCTACTCGATCCGCGAGCTCGAGCAGCTCCGCGACCGGAACCTGGTGGCCATCCTGCGCTCGCTCGAGGAGCTCGACTGGGGCGCCGGCCAGGCCGTGGCCGCGCTCCGGCGGGCGGTCGGGCCCGCCTGACCGGGTGCTGGCCCGCCCAACCCATCATGGGGAGGGGGCCGGGCTCCGCCGACGGTGTGGCTGCCCAGCGGCGGGGCTCGACTGGCGTCCGACGTCACTCCACGTGGCAGCATGGCCATTCCCGCGCCCCGGAGGAGAGCCGTTGCCGACGACCGCCACCACATCGACCGGCGCCCCCTGGCGTCCACCGGAACGGGCCGAGGTCGTGGTGGTGGGCGCCGGTCTGGCCGGCCTCGCCGCCGCCGGGGTGCTCCAACGCGGCGGCCGGGCCCCGGTTGTGCTCGAGGCGTCCGACGGGGTGGGAGGTCGGGTCCGCACCGACCGAGTCGACGGCTTCCGGCTCGACCGGGGCTTCCAGGTGCTGTTGACCGCGTACCCGGAGCTGGCCCGCCAGCTGGACGTCGCCGCCCTCGATCTCCAGCGCTTCGAGCCCGGTGGCCTGGTCTGGTTCGACGGTCGTCTCCACCTGGTGGGCGACCCGATCCGGCGGCCCCGGACCCTGCTACCGACCGCGGCGGCCCCGGTGGGCTCGCTGCCGGACAAGGCCCGCATCCTGCGCCAGCGGGTCCGGCTGGCTCGCGCCTCGGCGCCGGCGCTGCTGCGCCAGCCCGACGTCGCCACCGTCGACGCCCTGCGGGACGAGGGGTTCGGCGACCGCATCATCGAGCGGTTCTTCCGGCCGCTGGTCGGGGGCATCCAGCTCGACCCGTCGCTGCAGACCAGCCGGCGCATGTTCGACGTCATCTTCCGGAGTCTCATCAAGGGCGACGCCGCGGTCCCGGCCGCCGGGATGGGGGCCATCCCCGACCAGCTCGCCGCCCGCCTCGCGCCCGGCGCCATCGCCCTGGGGGTCCCGGTCGCCGGGGTCGAGCCCGGCGCCGTGACCACCGCCGACGGTCAGCGGATCCTCGCCGATCGCATCGTCGTGGCCACCGAGGGCCCGGCCGCCAGCGCCCTGCTCGGCCTCGGCCCGGTCGGATCCAACCCGGCCACCTGCGTCTGGTATGCCGCCACCGACGCCCCCGGCGTCGGCAAGTACATCGTGCTCGACGGTACCGGCCGGGGCCCGGCGCTCAACGTGGCGGTCATGAGCAACGTGGCTCCCAGCTACGCGCCCCGGGGCCGGGTGCTCCTCGGGGCGGCCTGCCCGGGCGTCGCAGACGGCGACATCGAGCCCGCGGTCCGGGCCCAGCTCCGCGCCATGTGGGGGAGCGGGGTCGAGGGCTGGCGGCACCTGCGTACCGACGTCATCCGCCACGGCCAGCCGGACCAGCGGCCGCCGTTCTCCCCGAAGCAGGCCGTCTCGCTCGGAGACGGCCTGTTCGTCTGCGGCGACCACCGCGACACCGGCTCGATCCAGGGGGCGATGTACTCCGGGCGCCGCTGCGGCGAGGCCGTGCTCGCCAGCCTGCAATGAGTATCGAGGCCGTCGAGCCGCTCCCGCCCGCCCTCGACCGGCGCCCGGTGATGCGCCAGCGCTGGAGCGAGCTGGCGTACTTCCACTGGCCCTACGAGCCCGCCGAGGTGCAAGCGCTGCTGCCTCCCGGCGTGCAGGTCGACACCTTCGACGGGCGAGCGTGGGTGGGGCTCATCCCCTTCGTGATGCGCGACGTGCGCCTGGGCCCCACGCCGCCGGTGCCCTACCTGGGCACCTTCATCGAGATCAACGTGCGGACCTATGTCGTCGACCCCCGAGGCCGGCGGGCGGTGTGGTTCTTCTCGCTCGACGTGCCCCGGGCGGCGATTGTCGCCGTGGCCCGCACCGTGTTCGCCCTGCCGTACTGCTGGGCCCGCGCCAGGCTTCGGCGCGATGGTGCCCGGCACCGGTACCAGCTGCGGCGCCGCTGGCCCGTCGGGCCCGCCCGGGCCGAGATGGCGTTCACGGTCGACCAGCCGATTCCTCCCGAGGAGGTCGACGACCTCGCCCACTTCCTGAGCGCCCGCTGGGCGCTGGTCACCCGCCGCCGCGGCCGGCTGCTGTACGGCCGGGTCCACCACGAGCGCTGGCCCCTCCACCGCCTGGGCGACGTCGTGGTGCACGAGGACGTGATCAGCGCCGCCGGTCTGGCGGCACCCGCGGGCGCCCCCCACGCCATGTACTCGCCCGGGGTGAACGTCACCATCCCGTGGTTCGAACCCCCCGCCAGGACCGGCCGGTGAGCGGTGACGACCTCCGGGGCCGGTCGTTCCTGGTCGCCGGGGCCACCGGCGGCCTCGGATCGGCGATCGCCGCCGAGCTGGCGCGCCGGGGGGCCACCCTCACCCTGGTGTCACGCCGGGCCGACCGGCTCGACGCCCTCGCTGTGGACGGCCGGCGCCTTCCCCTCGACCTCCGGCTCCCGGCGGCGTCGACGGAGGCGGTGCGGACCGCGGTCGAGCACGGCGGCGGCCTCGATGCCGTGGTCAACGCGGTCGGGGTCGTGGCCTTCGGCACCGTCGAGGAGCTGTCCGTCGACTCCATGGAGGAGCTGTTCCTCACCAACACCTTCGTCTCGATCATGCTGGCGAAGGCGGCGCTGGGTGCGCTCCGCGAGGGCGGGGTCATCGTCAACATCTCCGGGGTGATCGCCGAGCAGAACCTGCCGGGGATGGCCGCCTACGGGGCGTCCAAGGCCGCAGTGCGGTCCTTCGACGAGGCCCTGGCCCGCGAGACTCGCCGGCGCGGCATCCGGGTGCTCGATGCCCGACCGCCCCACACCGAGACCGGCCTCGCCGGCCGGGCGATCGAGGGTCGAGCCCCCCGCATGCCCGCCGGGCTCGACCCCGCGGCGGTGGCGGCAACGATCGTCGAGGCCGTGGTCACCGGTGCCGCCGACCTGCCCAGTGACGCCTTCGACACACCATGACCGTGCTGGTTGCCGGGGCCGCCGCAACCTGGGCGATGGTCGGCCTCATCTGGCTGGTGCAGGTGGTGCACTACCCGATGCTGGCGCGCTTCGCCGACGCGGTGCCGGTCGCCGCCGCGACCGACCACCAGCGGCGGATCACCTACGTGGTGGGCCCGCTGATGGCGGTCGAGGGGCTGAGCGCGTCGTGGTTGCTCGCCGACCGGCCCGAGACCATGGGCGCGGCCGCCGCCTGGGTCAGCGCAGCGCTGCTGGGCGTGGCCCTGGGCTCGACGGCCCTGGTCCAGGTGCCGCTGCACGGCCGCCTCGCCCGAGGCGCGGATCCAGGGGCAGGGCGCCGGCTGATCGCCACCAACTGGCTGCGCACCGGGGCCTGGACCGCACGGGGGCTGGTGCTGGCGGTGGTCCTCGCCACCTGAGCCTTCGGTGAGACCGATGACACATCGATTCGACATCGCGAACCAGATCCGGCCCGAGAGACTGAGCCCGTGACCCCCGACCGCTCCGCCGCCCGGTTCCGGAGCCTCCCGGTGCCGCTGGTGGACGGCACCGCGGACCGCCGTTGGGTCGAGCACGCGGTCTGTGCCGGCCAGCGGGAGCTGTTCCTCGAGGGCTCGGGTGAGCGCCCCGGGGCCCGGCACCGGCGGGAGGTCGCGGCCAAGGGGATCTGCGGCTGCTGCCCGGTCCGGGCCGATTGCCTCGATGCCGGGCGGCGGAACCACGAGAGCGGCATCTGGGGCGGCGAGACCAACGAGGAGCGCGCCGCCGCCGGCTACTCGCCACGGGGTATCGTGCTGCGGGGAGTGGTGGCGGACGGCACCGCCGCCGACACCCGGGCTCCCGACGGGCCCGGCGCCGGGGAGGCCGCCTGATGACCGACACCGATGCTCGTGCCCGGGCCCCGGGTGACGCCCACGATGCCACCGAGGAGCGGCTGCGCGACGCCCGGCTGCTGGTGTGGATCGACCAGGACCTGTGCACCGGCGACGGCCTCTGCGAGGACTACTGTCCCGAGGTCTTCGTGATCCTCGAGGACGGGATCGCCTACGTCCACGAGGGCGCCCGGGTCATGAACGACCCCGGCCAGCACACCGGCCTGGCCCGGGTGGCCCCCGGAGACGAGGCCGCGGTGATCTTCGCGGCCCAGCAGTGCCCGGGCGAGTGCATCTTCGTCGAGGAACGCGGGCCCGGCTGACCCGGCCCGATCGTCCCGGTTGCGCCATGATGGCGCCATGAAGATCGGCGTCATCGGGGCGACCGGCTACGTAGGCGGGCGGCTGGTTCCGGCGCTCCTGGCCGCGGGCCACCAGGTGCGCTGCCTGGCGCGGACCCCCGATCGGCTCGACCGGGTCCCCTGGCGCGCCGACGTCGACGTGGCGTGTGCCGACGTGCTCGACCTCGACTCGCTCGAATCGGCCGTCGACGGCCTCGAGGCCGTGTACTACCTGGTGCACGCCATGGGCCACGCCGACGACTTCGCCCGCAGCGACCGCACCGGCGCCCGGAACACCCGCATCGCGGCCGAGCGGGCCGGCGTGGCCCGGCTGGTCTACCTCGGCGGCCTCGGCGGCGACGACCCCGACGAGCTCTCCACCCACCTCGCCAGCCGCCACGAGGTGGGCGAGGTGCTCGCCGAGGGCACGGTGCCCGTCACCGAGCTGCGGGCCGCGGTGATCATCGGCTCCGGCAGCGCCTCCTTCGAGATGCTGCGCCACCTGGCCGACGTACTACCGGTGATGGTCTGCCCCCGCTGGGTCACCAAGACCAGGTGCCAGCCCATCGCCATCGCCGACGTGCTCCACTACCTGGTGGCGATCCTCGACTGCCCCGAGACCGCCGGTCGGGTGCTGGAGATCGGCGGGCCCGACGTGCTCACCTACCGGGAGATGCTCGACCGCTACGCCGCGATCGCGGGGCTGCACCGCCGCTACGTGCTGTCGGTGCCGGTGCTGACCCCCCGGCTGTCGTCGCACTGGGTCAACCTCGTGACCCCCCTGCCCTACGGGCTGGCCCGACCGCTGGTCGACAGCCTGATCAGCGACGTCCTGGTCAGCGAGGAGCGAGACATCCGTCGGCTGATCGACCACGAGCCGATGAGCCTCGACCAGGCGCTGAAGCGGGCGGTGACCCACGTGCAGGACCTCACCGTGTCCACCACCTGGATGGACAGCGCCCACGTCCGGGGCCCGGCGGCACCGACGCAGCAGGACCCGGACTGGGCCGGCGGCACCGTCTACCAGGACCGGCGGGAGGTCCACAGCGACGCATCCCCGGAGGAGGTGTTCGCGGCGGTGTCGGGCCTCGGCGGCGACCGGGGCTGGTTGGCGGCCAACAGCCTCTGGGCGGTCCGGGGCTGGCTCGACAAGATGGTCGGGGGGGTCGGCATGCGCCGGGGCCGGCGCCACCCCGACGACCTGCGGGTGGGCGACGCCCTCGACTTCTTCCGGGTCGAGGCCTACGAGCCGCCGCAGCTGCTCCGGCTGCACGCCGAGATGAAGGTGCCCGGCGACGCCTGGATCGAGTGGCGAATCGAAGCCGACCCGGACGGCGGGGCGGTCCTGCGCCAGCTGGCCCGGTTCCACCCCCGGGGCGTCGCCGGGCGGATCTACTGGTTCGCGCTGCTCCTCCCTCACGCGGTGATCTGGAAGCGCCTGGCGAGCCGCCTGGCCGCGTCGGCCCGAGCCCCGGTTCAGCCGGCCGAGCCCCCGGTGGCCAGCCCCTCGATCCGCCCGAGCGCCGCCCGGCAGACCAACGCGTAGGGGGCCGCGAACACCGGCACCCCGAACCGCACCCGGCAGCGGTCGGCGCCCAGCGGTTCCACGAGGTGGTCCGTCGCCGGGATGCCCAGCACCCGCCACGACCACCGCTGACCCTCCTCGTAGCGGGTGACCTCGAAGGGCAGGCGGACACCGACCGCGGTGGTGATCCTGCCGGTCACGCCCGGCCCGAGCCGGTCGGCGTCGAGCTCGGCGCCCCGGACCGTCGGGCCCCACTCCGGCCAGCGATCCGGGTCACTGAGCAGGGCCCAGGCCACCGCTGCCGGTGCGGCGACTTCGCGGTCCACCCAGAGCACGGCGGCTGGCTCGCTCAGCCCTCCTGGTCCGTGGTGACCAGCCCGTCGACCATGTGCGCCGGGAGCGGCTGGTAGCTGTGGTGCTCGGTCTCGAAGGATCCGGTCCCCGACGTCATCGACCGCAGGTTGATGGCGTAGCGCATGATCTCCGACGTCGGCACCAGCGCGTGGATGGTGGTCAGCCCGTGGCTGCCGCCGGCGTCGGTGCCCAGGACCTGGGCCCGGCGGGAGTTGAGGTCGCCCAGGACCGCGCCCTGGTGGTCGCTCGGCACGTGGACCCAGATCTCGCTGACCGGCTCCAGCACGTTCACCCCCACCTTCTCGATGGCCTCGCGGAGCGCCAGCGACCCGGCCATCTTGAAGCTCATCTCCGACGAGTCGACCGAGTGGTACTTGCCGTCGAAGCAGACGGCGCGGAGGTCGACCATCGGGAACCCGTACTTGCCGCCGCGGGTCATGGCCTCCTCGATGCCGGCGCTGACCGCCGGGATGAGGTTGCGGGGGATGGCGCCGCCGCTGATCTCGCTCTCGAACTCGTAGCCCCCGTCGCGGTCCAGGGGCTCGAAGCGGACCTGGGCGATCCCGAACTGCCCGTGGCCGCCGCTCTGCTTCTTGTACTTGCCCTCGACCTCGCAGCGTCCGGCGAGGGTCTCCCGGTAGGGGACCCGGATGTCGTCGGTCTCCACCTCGACCCCGGCCCGGTTGATCCGGGCCAGCGCCACCTGGATGTGGGTCTCACCGCCACCCTGCAGGATCGTCTGGCGGATGGAGTCGTCGTAGCCCACGTGGAGGGTGCGGTCCTCGAGCGTCAGGCGGCGCAGGGTGGTGGCCAGGCGGTCCTCGTCGGATCGGTTGGCCGCCTTGATGGCGACGCCGTACACCGCGCCGGGCAGCTTGGGGGCCACGAACTCGACCGGAGTCCCCGCCGGGGCCAGGGTGTCGCCGGTGCGGGTGTCGGCGAGCTTGGTGGTGGCCGCGATGTCGCCCGCGGTCACCTCCTTGACCTGCCGCTGGTCCGCGCCCACCAGGTTGAAGAGGTTGTGGAGGCGCTCCTTGTTGCCGGTGCGGGAGTTCACCAGGATGTCGTCGGACTTGATGGTGCCCGACAGCACCTTGAAGAACGAGATCTGGCCGAGGAACTCGTCGACGGTGGTCTTGAACACGAACGCCAGCTGATCGCCGTCGGGGTCGGGCGCCACCTCCATGGTGCCCTCGCCGACATAGACCGAGGCCGCGGGACCGTCTCCTGGTGCCGGACCCACCCGGCAGATCAGGTCGGCGAGGTAGTCGGCACCGATCGGCGCGGTGGCCGACCCGCACAGGACCGGGAACACCCGGGCCGCGTCCATGGCGTCGTGCAGCAGCCGCTCGAGCTGCTCGGGGGAGGGCTCCACGCCCTCGAGGTACTGCTCGAGCAGCTCGTCGTCCATCTCCAGCACCTCCTCCATGAGGCGCTCGTGCTCGGCCCGCTCGGCCTCGGCCATGTCCTCGGGTACGGGCACCTTCTCGGCCTTGCCGCTGTCGTAGAGGAAGGCGTGGTCGGTGAGCAGATCGGCCACCCCGTGGAAGCTCGACTCCTCGCCGATCGGCAGCTCGACGGGGTCGGCGTGGGAGCCGAACGCGTCCCGGACCTGCTCCAGGGCTCGGGAGAACGACGAGTGGTCCCGGTCGAGCTTGTTCACGAAGATCATCCGGGGCAGGCCCATGCGGTCGGCATGGCGCCACAAGGCGATGTCCTGGGACTGGACCCCCGCCACCCCGTCGATCACGAACACCGCCAGGTCGGCGACCGCGAGGCCCATGAGCGCCTCACCGGTGAAGTCGGCGTAGCCGGGGGTGTCGATCAGGTTCAGCTTGTACCCGTTCCAGTCCAGCGTGGTGGTGGCCAGGGCCAGGGACTGCTGCCACTCCTTCTCCTCGTCGCGCATCAGCGTGGCCGTCCCCTGGTCCACCCTCCCCGGACGGGACACGACCCCGGCGCGGTAGAGGATGGCCTCGGCCAAGCTCGTCTTCCCCGTCCCGTTGTGTCCAACGAGGACGACGTTGCGGATGCGGTCGATCGAAGCCATGTGATACCCCCTGGCTCACCAATGTCGCTCGTTTGGGCCCGGCGTGCAACGTGAGCGACTCACCCGCCGATGCGCCGGTTGTAGTCGGCGATGGCCTGGTTGGCCTGCTCGACCGCCTGGGCCTGGGCGTTGGCTGCCGACGCCCCCGCGAACAGCGCCTCGAGGGACTGCTCGATCGCCTCCCGCACCCCGGCGTGGTCACCGATCACCGGCCCCCCGCCCCCGGGGAGGGGGCCTGCCTCGGCCAGCTGGTCGAAGGCCACCCGGAAGCCGGGCCGCTCCGCCCAGAGCTCCTCCAGCGCGGGGTCGCCGATCGCCGATTGCCGGGTCGGGATGTAGCCGGTGCCGGCGGACCAGCTGATCTGCTGGGCGGGCTCGTTCAGCCACTTCATGAAATCCCAGGCTGCGGCCCGCACCTCGGGCTCGGTGTCGTCGGTCAGGTAGAGCGATCCGCCGCCGATCGCCGTCCCCCCACCCGTGGGACCAGGCAGCTGCGCCACCCGGAGCTCGACGGTGGGGAACTGGCCGATCTGGGTGTAGATCTCGCCCAGCGTCGACGAGCTGCCGATGGTCATGGCGGCGTCGCCGAAGGCCACGGCCAGGTACTTGTTGATGGCCGACTGGTCCGACCCCCGGCCGGTGTTGACGATGAGTCCCTCGTCGCGCAGGGTGGCCATGGTCTCGTAAGCGGCCGCGGCGGCGTCGCTGTCCAGCAGGGTGGCAGTGGCCCGGGCCGAGCGCCCGTTGTCGTTGTCGACCACCGGGGTGCCCGCCATGTTGATCCACTGTTCGATGACCCACCCGTCGATGTCCATGGCGATGCCCTGGGGCACCACGCCGGAGTCGACCAGCGCTCTGCTGATCTCGACCAGCTCGTCGAGCGTGCGGGGCGGCTGGTCGGGGTCCAGGGCGGCGTCCCGGAAGGTCTGGCCGTTGTAGTAGAGGACCGGGTTGGACAGCTGGAACGGCATGCTCACCAGCACGTCGCCGATCCGGTACTGGTCGATGAGGCCGCCGACGAAGTCGCCGAGGTCGTAGCCGTCGGCGTCGACGCAGGCCTGGATGGGCACGATGCTCTGGCTGTCGACCATCTGCTGTTGGGCGAGCTCGTTGGACTGGATCACATCGGGCCGCTCGCCGCCGGTGCGCAGGGTGTTGACGTACTTCTCGAAGGACTCCACGTAGACGCCCTGGAACGACGGCCTCACCCGCACCCGTTCCTGGCTGCCGTTGTACTCGGCCACCAGCTCCTCCAGGACCTCGCCGTTGGTGGCCGACATGCTGTGCCACAGGCTGATCTGGACCGGGATCTCTGCGTCGTCGAGGGCGTCCACCGGGCAGGCGGACTCGTCCACCTCCGGTTGGTCCTCGCGATCGGGGACCGGCGTGGGTGTCGGCTGGTCGCCGTCGGTCTCGCCGGTGGCCTCGGCTGTCGGGGTCGCGGCGGCATCCGGGGGAGCCGTCTCGTCGGCCCCGTCGTCGCCACCGCACGCAGCCGCCAGCACTGCGAGCGCAACCAGCACGACCAGCAGCAGGCGGGGGCGTGGGCGGTGGTGGTTGCTGTCGGTCATCGCCCCAATGCTCGCACCCGACCGAGCGTCCATGCCGTCAGCCCTTCACCGACCCGGCGGTCAGGCCCCGGATCAGCTGGCGCTCGAAGGCCACCAGCACCACCAGGATGGGCAGGCTGGCCAGGATGGTGGCCGACATCAACAGGTTGAGGTTGCTGCCGGCCTCGTCGGTCAGCGCCCGCAGCCCGATCTGCACCGTGCGGTAGTCGTCGTCGTTGGTCACCAGCAGCGGCCACAGGTACTGGTTCCAGGCCAGCAGGAACGAGAACACCGACAGCCCGGCGATGGTCGGGCGGGCCAGGGGCACGGCCACGTTGGTCAGGAACCCCCAGTGGCCGTAGCCGTCCATGGCCGCGGCGTCGCGCAGGTCCTGGGGGATGCCGAGGAACGCCTGGCGCAGCAGGAAGGTCCCCACTGCGAACGCCAGGAACGGCACGACCAGCGCCTGGTAGCTGTCGATCCAGCCCAGCCGCTGGATGGTCTCGAAGTTGACGACCACGTTCACCTCGCCCGGCACCATCAGCGTGGCCAGGAACAGATAGAAGAGCGCGGCCTTGGCCGGGAAGCGCAGCGCGGCGAACGCGTAGCCGGCGAGGACCGACGTCACCACCTGCCCGGCGGTGATCAGGACCGCGACGATGGCGCTGTTGAGCAGGTAGCGAGCCATGTTGCTGTCCTCGAGGGCCTCGGTGAACCCCCCGATGTCGGGGGCGTCGGGCACCAGGACGTCGAGGTCGCCCAGCTCGGTCAGCGGCTTCTGGGACACCATCACCGCGGCGTAGATCGGGAACAGGACCACCGCCGCCACGACCACGAGAAGCACATAGCGCGCCGTGACCGACAGCCACCGGCGGTGACGGGCCTGGCGGGCCCGCTGGGCGTGGGCCGGCTCACCCATAGTGCACCCGACGATCGAGCCACTTGAACTGGACGAAGCTCAGCAGGCCGATGATCACGAACAGCACGACGGCCTGGGCCGCGGCGTTGCCGGGATCGATCGGCAGGGTCTGCACCAGCGAGTACACCAGCACGTTGGTGGACTCCTGGGGCCCGCCCTCGGTGAGGATGTCGATCTGGCCGAACGACTGGAAGGCGTTGATCGTGAGGACGACGGTGAGGAACAGCAGCTGGGGTCCGAGCATGGGCAGGGTGATGTGACGGAACCGGGACCACAGGCCGTGGCCGTCCACCCGGGCACTCTCGTGGAGTACCTCCGGGATCGACTGCATCGCCGCGAGGGTGACGATGAACACCACGCCGAGGTTCTGCCAGACCGTGGTGGCCGCCACCGCCAACAGCGCAGTGTCGGGGTCGTTCAACAGATCGACGCGGTCCTGGCCGATCGCCTCCAGGAACCCGTTGATGAGCCCTGCCGAGGGTTGGAGCAGCACCAGCCACAGCAGCGACGCCACGGCCACCGACGTGGCCACCGTCGAGGCGAAGATGGTGCGGAACACCCGCATGCCCGGCAGGTGCTGGTTGGCCAGCACCGCCAAGCCGAGCCCCAGTGCCAGCGAAGTGGGCACCGTGTACAGGCCGAAGAGGAACGTGACCTCCAGGCTGTTGAGGAAGCCGTCGGAGCTGAGCACGTCGCGGTACTGCTCGAGCCCGACCCAACGCTTGCTCAGGCCGAAGGGGTCCTGGAGGAAGAACCCGAGCCAGACGGTGCGCACCAGGGGGTAGAACGTGAAGACCCCGAAGACCATCAGCGACGGCAGCAACAGCGCGTAGGCCAGGGCGATCTCGCCCCGCCGGCGCCGGCGGCCGCGGAGGGTTGCAGTGGCCTCTCCGCCGACGTCGATGCCGAGACCACCGGGCACCGTCACGGCACGCGCCCTCCGGTCGCGGGGTCGAACAGGGCGATCGAGGCCGGGTCGAGCGCCAGGTGGACCGCCTCCCCTGGCTGGGGGTAGGGCAGGTGGGCGTCGACCCGCACCACGCTGCGCTCGCCGTCGCCGAGGTCGCACGTCACCAGCCGCTCGTGCCCCAGGGACTCGACCACCGCCGCCGTCGCCGGGATCCCGGCGGGCGCAAGCGAGGTGTCCTCGGGGCGGGCCCCGACCACCACCTGGTCGCCGAGGCCGGCGAGGCGACCCGGCTCTGCGATGGGCACGGCGGCGCCGTCGACGGTCAAGGTGGCCTCGCCGTCGCGGTCGATACGGGCGGCCCAGGTGTTCATGGGCGGGCTGCCGATGAACCGGGCCACGAACACGTTGGCGGGCCGCTCGTAGATCTCGTCGGGGGTGCCGACCTGCTGCAGGGCCCCGTCGACCATGATGGCGATGCGGTCGGCCATGGTCATGGCCTCCACCTGGTCGTGGGTGACGAACACCAGGGTCGTCCGCAGCCGCCGCTGGAGCTCGACAAGCTCGGCCCGGGTGTCGGCACGCAGCTTGGCGTCGAGGTTGGAGAGAGGCTCGTCCATCAGGAACGCCCGGGGATCGCGCACGATGGCCCGGGCCAGCGCCACTCGCTGCTGCTGACCGCCGGACAGCTGGCCGGGCTTGCGGTCGAGCAGGTCGCCCAGCCCGAGCTGGGCTGCGGCCTCCTCGGCTCGTCGGTCCCGCTCGTGGCGGTCGACGCCGAGGGGCTTGAGCGGGAAGCCGATGTTCCGCCGGACGGTCATGTGCGGGTAGAGCGCATAGCTCTGGAACACCATCGCCACGTCCCGGTCCTTGGCGGCGACGTCGTTCACCACGTCACCGCCGATCAGCACCAGCCCCTCGTCGGGGGTCTCCAGCCCGGCGATCAGCCGCAGCGCCGTCGACTTGCCGCACCCGGACGGGCCCAGCAGCACCAGCAGCTCACCGTCGCCGATGTCGAGGTCGAGGTCGTCGACGGCGATCACGTCGCCGAAGCGCTTGGTGACGCTCGCGAATCGGATCCCAGCCATCTACTGCTGTTGTTGTTGCTGCTCCTGGACCCGGCGTATCTCCAGGGCCCGGGGCACCGACGGCTGCACCAGGGTGGCCGGCTGGCGGGTGGGATCCATGCGCCGAATCTCGACCACGGCCTCGACTCGGGGCACCCCTGCGCCGGAGTAGCTCCCGCGCAGCGGCGGCACGTCGTCGTAGTCGCGGCCATGGCCGATCTTCACGTGCTGGTGGCCGACCTCCAGGCGGTTCGTCGGGTCGAGGGGGAGCCAGCCGAACCCCGGCACCGCGGCCTCGAACCAGGCGTGGGTCTGCACCCGGACCAGCTCGCCGCCCATCGCTCCGGTGGCGTCGTTGCTGGTGAACAGGTAGCCCGAGACGTAGCGAGCCGGGACGCCGATGCTGCGGCACAGCGCCACCGCCAGGTGGGCGAAGTCCTGGCACACGCCGGCGCCGCCGGTGAGCACGTCCTCGATGTGCTCGCCGATGTCGGTGGCGCCCGACTCGTACCGCAGCCGGGCCCCCACCAGGCCGTTGAGGGCCAGGACCACCCGCACCAGGTCGGGGCCGTTCAGCTCGACGATCCGGGTGGCCTCCCGCTCGACCTTCTCGCCCCAGTCCGTGTGCCGGGTGCGCTCGAGGAACTCCCCGTTCAGGTCCCGGAACCCGGGTTCCCGCAGCACCTGCACCGAGGGTGACGCCGAAATGGGCGGGCGAGGGCTGGTCTCGACCGCGGCCTCGGCCAGGACCTCCAACATGACGTGGGGCTCGCGGATGCCGAAGTGGTCGACGCGGGTGCCCCAGTAGTCGGTGTAGGCCAGGGTGCGGGCCGACGGCGAGGTGGTGACGCGGTAGCCCAGCAGCTGCTGGCGCTCGTCGGTGATGGGGCAGGCCCGCAGCTCGTTCTGGGACTCGCGGACCAGGGCGTCGTACTCGAAGGTCGTCTGGTACCGGATGTCCAGCCTCACGAGTCGACCCCGGGGCCCAGCAGCCCCGACCTCACGAGTCGACCCCCGGGACCAGCAGCTCCCGCCTCACGAGTGAGACCCCCGGGACCAGCAGCTTCCGGCTCACGAGTGGACCCCGGGGACCAGCAGCTTCCGGCTCACGAGTAGACCTCGGCGACCAGGTCCAGCTCCTCGGCGTTGCGACGGGACTGGATCGTCTGGGTGGCGATGACGTCGGCGACGTGGCGGGAGGGGCTCACGAGTAGACCTCGGCGACCAGGAGCTCCAACCTCACGAGTAGACCCCGGGGACCAGCAGCTGGCTGTGGAGGTCCAGCTCCTCGGCGTTGCGACCGGACTGGATCGTCTGGGTGGCGATGACGTCGGCGACGTGGCGGGAGCTCCAACCTCACGAGTAGACCCCGGGGACCAGCAGCTGGCTGTGGAGGTCCAGCTCCTCGGCGTTGCGGAAGTACTGGGTGGCGATGACGTCGGCGACGTGGCGGATCAGGCCGTCGAACTCGTCGAGGGTGCCGATCACGTCGGCGAGTACCTCCTCGAGGTCGGCGAACTCCAGCCGGGATCGGAGCTGGCCCATCAGGCGCAGCGCCCGGCTGCGGGTGCCGGTGCTGAGGGACACCAGCTGGGCCTCGGCCCGGCGCAGGCAGAAGAGCAGCGAGCGAGGGAACCGCTCGCTGAAGAGCAGGAAGCGCACCACGTCCGCCGGGTCCGACGAGGCGTGGAACGCCCGCTGGTAGGCCTCGAGGGCGCTGGCCGAGCGGAGGGTGAGCGCCATCTCCTCGTAGGAGGAGCCGGCCATCTCGGGCAGCCGGACGTTGACCAGCCGGCCGGTCATGAGGGCCCGCTCGATCATCTGGCCGAGGATCAGGAACCGGTAGCCCTCGTCGCGGGACATGGCCGTGGCGATGACGCCCGACAACGTCTGGCAGCTCTCGCGGATGACGTCGAGGGTGGTGAACGGGTCGTACATCAGGTCGTCCGCGAACTCGGTGCCCTGGAGACGCAGGTGGAGCCGATTGGTCTGCTCCCACAGCTCCGAGGGCACCTGCTCACGCAGCGCCCGCAGGTTCTCGCGGGTGTGGCCGATGGACGTCACGATCGAACCCCGCGCCGACGGGGTGTTCACCAGCAGCTGCAGGATGTCGTCGGATCGCAGGGTGCCGGGCGGGACCTCGAGGTGGAGGGTGCGCAGCAGGGTGGCGAGGTGGACCGACGCCTGCATCGGCCCGGCCGACACCGCGCTCTGCAGGGTGGCGCCGAGCATGCGGGCGGTGTCCTCGGCGCGCTCGACGTAGCGGCCGGCCCAGAACATGTTCTCGGCGTGGCGTGCCAGCATCAGTGCCCCCGCACCGCGGCCTGGGCCTCTCCGTCGACCAGCACCCAGGTGTCCTTGGAGCCGCCGCCCTGGGAGCTGTTGACGATGAGCGACCCCTCGCGCATGGCCACCCGGGTCAGCCCGCCGGGGATGACCTCGGTGTGCTCGCCGGTCAGCACGAACGGCCGCAGATCCACGTGTCGTGCGGCGAAGCGATCCCCGGTCCACGCCGGTAGCCGGGAGAGCTTGATCACCTCCTGAGCGATCCAGTCCCGGGGCTCGGCCTCGATCTGGGCCCGGGCCTCGGCCAGCTCGGCGTCGGTGGCGGTGGGGCCGATGACGATGCCGTATCCCCCCGAGGCCGCGACCGGCTTCAGCACCAGCTCGTCGATGCGGTCGAGCACCTCCCGCCGCTCATCGGGGTTCCAGAGCAGATAGGTCTCGACGTTGGGGAGGATCGGTTCCTCGTCCTGGTAGTACTTGATCAGCGCCGGGACGAAGGCGTAGATCGCCTTGTCGTCGCCCACACCGTTGCCCACCGCGTTTGCCACCGTCACCGTGCCGGCGCGCGCCGCGGCCATCAGGCCCGGGACCCCGAGGGTGGAGGCGGGGTTGAAGATGACCGGGTCGAGGAAGTCGTCGTCGATGCGGCGGTAGATCACGTCCACCCGCTCGAGCCCGTGGGTGGTGCGCATGGCCACCACGTGGTCGTCGACCACCAGGTCCCGTCCCTCGACCAGCTCCACGCCCATCTGTCGGGCGAGGAAGGCATGCTCGAAGTAGGCCGAGTTGTAGATGCCGGGGGTGAGGACCACCACGGTGGGGACGTCGCCGCATGCCGGCGGGGCGATGGCTCGCAGGGCCCGCAGCAGCGACCGACCGTAGTGGTCGACCCCTCGCACCGCCTGCTGGGGGAAGGAGGTGGGCAGCAGCTTCTTCATGGCCGCCCGGTTCTCGAGCACGTACGAGATCCCGCTCGGGTTGCGGAGGTTGTCCTCGAGCACCCGGTAGGTCCCCTGCTCGTCCCGCACCAGATCGATGCCGGCGATGGTGCAGCGAGCGCCGTGGGGGACGTTGATGTTGACCGCTTCGCGCTCGAAGCCGTCCGACGATGTCACCAGCCAGCGGGGGACGACGCCGTCGTTGAGAGCGGCCTGCTCACCGACGTAGAGATCCTCGAGGAACCGGTTGAGGGCGGTGACCCGCTGGACAAGGCCCCGTTCGACCATGGCCCACTCGTCGGCGGGGATGATCCGGGGGAACAGGTCCATGGGCCAGGTGCGCTCGGTCCCCTCGTCGCCGCCGTAGACGGTGAAGGTGATGCCCTGGCGGCGGAACGAGTCGTCGCGCTGGAGCTCGAGCGCCCGGATCTGGTTGGCGTCGTGGCGCTGGAACCACTCCGTCACCGCCCGGTAGTGGGAGCGAGGCTCCGCATTGCAGGTGAAGGCTTCGTCGTAGAAGGAGTCGACCCGATAGTCGTCCATGACGTGCTGCATCGCCTCCGAACAGTATCGCCCCCCGTCGCTTCATCGCGCCTGCAGCGCGGACCCGTCGACGGTCGGCCGATCAGGCGACGGCGTTGGAGCGCCAGATGACCGAGATGCCCGAACGGGCCATGCGGGACCGGAACCAGAGGATCGCCACGATGGAGAAGCTGACGGTGATGGTGGGGCCCAGCACCGACTTGACCAGGACGAAGGTGGTGGTGGACTGGGTCAGCAGCAGCCAGAGGGTGATCCCGAAGTTCATCAGGCTGGCCACCGCCCAGAGCAGCGACACATTGGCCAGGAATGCCCGCAGTGCCGGGTGTGACCGGGTGGACTCCTCGAACGGGCAGATGTCGTGGGCCAGCCGCTCGGCGAGGGGTCGGCCCAGCGGGACCGAGATCAGGAACGCCAGCCCCACCAGGAGGGTGCCGGCGGTGGGTTGGAGGAAGTAGACGAACAGGCTGCCGGTGAGCAGGGCCACCACCGATCGGGTGGTGAGGGCCACCGTGGTCAGCACCAGCATGCCCGGTGTCACCCGTCGGGCACGGACCCGGCGCAGCAGCGCGGCCAGGGTCCAGGCCAGCGCTCCCATGATGGCGGCGATGGCGCTGACCGCGCTGATCAGGGCGAGGAAGATGCCGAGCGGAGCCAGGTTGCACTCCACGATGGTCGGCACCGCGTGGCGGACGATCGGGCGGAGTCCCGGGATGATGATGGTGTCAGGCACGTGGAGTCCGGAGGATACGGCGAATTGTTGCCGTTCAATCGGCGGGCGGTGTCCGGGGTTGAGGGGGTCGATGTACCCGGTCGACACGAGCCGGGAACGTCCGCCCCGGCCGATCGCGCCGGACCAGGTGCACCGCCGACACCAACCCGGGCACGATGGGGAGCCAGAAGGCGAAGACCCGGTGGGCCACCACGCCGAGCAGCGCGATCTCGACCGGGACCCCCACGGCGGTGAGGGTGAGCGTGGTGGCCGCGTCGACCCCGCCGGTGGCGATGAAGGGGATCGGGATCGACTGGGCCAGGTAACCGGTGGCGTAGGCGAGCAGCAGCCCGGCCAGGGACGGGCCGGCGCCGAAGGCCTGCAGCGCAGCCCAGAGGCTGAGGAGGTCGCCCGCCCAGTACAGCGCCGCCCAGCGGAAGACCAGCCGACCCTCGGGGGCCATCAGGGCGCTGCGGACCCAGGCTGCGGCGCCGACACCGATGCCGATGCTCCGTCGGACCCGCCCGTCGTTGCCCGTGCGCCAGCGCTCGACCCGCCCGGGTTGGGTGAACCACCCGGCCAGGGCGATGACGATCGGGACCATCACCACCCACGGCAGGGCCATCCCGAGCGGCACGCTCGGCACCACGATGCCGAACACCCCGCCGGTCCAGCCGACCAGGCCGAAGACCAGGTAGACCGCGGTGTTGAGGCCGATGAGGCGGACCAGGGCCTCGGCCCGTTCGAGGCCGATCCGCCGCAGGGCCCAGTAGGTGAAGGCCAGGCCCGCGGCGCCGCCGGTGGCCACGATCTGGGTCAGGCCGAAGCTGGCGATGACCACCCGCACGGACTCGGCGGTCCGGACCGCGGGGCCCGACGGGAAGGCGACCGCGGCTCGGAAGACCCCTGCATAGCCGGCGAAGACCGCGAGCTGCCCGACCGCGCACAGCACCAGCCACTGCCACGACGCCCCCCGGAGGGTGTCGGTGAGGTCCGCGAAGCCCGCCACCCGGCCGATGGCGAGGACCACGATGAACCCGACCGCGAGGGCCACCACGATGCTCAGCGCCATCCGGCGGCCGTCGATCTGTGGGGCTTCGAGGGTGCTCATCTGGTGAGCGCTCGGGCCAGGGCCCCGAGGGCCGCGCCGGCCACGGTGTCGAGGACGAAGTGGTTGCCGGTGGCGACGACCACGCCCGTGACCCCGACGGGGTAGGACCGCCACGCCAGCCGAGCCAGGCGCGAGCGCTTCCCGGCAGCCAGCCCGAGGCCGCTCACCACCGCGAAGGACACGTGGTGGCTCGGCATCGCCGCGATCGGGTTGTAGAAGCGCACCAGGAGGGGGTGGCCGAGATCGACGCCGCGGTGGAGCAGGGTGTCCTGCCCGTCGTCGCGGCTGCGGGGTGGGGCGCATGGGAATGCCACGAAGACCGGCAACGCGGCGCAGAACGCCAGGGCTGCGGCCCGGCGCTCCCGCACGAAGCGGGGGCTGCCGCGCCGCTGGAGGCTGATCAGCCAGCCGACGCTGAGGGCCAGGTTCCCCGCGGCATAGCCCACGTTGAGGCCGTCGACGATGCGCTTGCGGGGGACAACCAGCTCCTGCACCCGAGGCTCGATGCGTATGCCGAGCCGTTCCTCCAGCCTGACGACCCGATCGGCGTTGACCTGGGCTCGGGCCCGACCCCGGTCGTTCCACACCGCGCGTCGAGCCAGGAGGTAGGCGCCGTAACAGGCCAGGCCCACCACCACCTCGTGGCCTGCAGCGCCAGCGCGCCGCCATCGTTGGGGTCTGCGGTGTCGCATCGAGCCACTCCGCGGCTGCTCTCGCATCTCGGCGTGGGCACGAACGTACACCGGTCAGTTGCCGAGAACGTCGACTCCGGCACCCGCCTGCGTCCACCGCGCGGCGCGGGTCCGGGCTCGAATCCGGCGGCTGGTTCCGCCCGGGCGTACCTGAGCGGAACCCCGCCACACTCGGGCCGCGCCGTCGGCCCCGACGGCGCGCCGTCGACGTCGATGGTACCGGCTGGCGGTCGGGCGGTCCCGTCGACCGGCTGGGATCGCTAATGGGGATCGACCAGTTGGTGCCCGCTGGGGGTGAGGCTGGTTCCGAGCCGCTTGTCGGTCAGCACTACGGTTCGCAGGGTTTCGAGCTCTACGCCTAGATCGTGCGCCGGCCGGTCGGTGAG
>JBFKRY010000028.1:0-28890 GCA_041636995.1 Acidimicrobiales bacterium
CGCCATCGCCGCGGCGCGCAAGGATGGCGGAGACGCTTCCTAGAAGACCGTGTAGCCGCCGTCGACGGTGAGCTCCTGGCCGGTGTGGAAGGTCTGGGCAGGGTCGGCCAGGAAGGCGCCGATGTCGCGGAACTCCGCTGGGTCGGCCCAGCGGCGGACGGGAGTGCGCCGGGTGGTGGCCTCGCGGAACCGGTCGTTGTGGTACATGGGCCCGGCGAGCTCGGTGATCGTCCAGCCCGGGAGCAGGGCGTTCACCCGGATCCGGTGCCGGGCCAGCGCCACCGCCAGGGCCCGGACCAGGCCGACCAGCGCGGTCTTGGCGGTCCCGTAGGCCTCGTTGCCCGCGGCGCCGTGGATGGCCGCAGTCGACGACACCGCCACCAGGGCCCCGCCGTCGCCCTGGGACACGAGGCGCTTGGCGGCCTCCCGCAGGCAGAGGAACGCCCCGTCGAGGTTGACCGCCATGACTGCCCGCCACTCGTCGAGGCCCAGGTCGACGAAGGGGGTGCCGGTCCCGCTGCGGCCGGCATTGGCGAACAGCCCGTCCAGCCGGCCCAGGTCGGCGATCGTGCGGTCCATGGCCTCGATCACCTGGGCCTCGTCGCTCACGTCGCACCGGTAGGCGGCAGCGGTGCCCCCGAGGGCCTGCAGGGTCTCGACCGCGGCGTCGTTGCGGTCGGGGCGGCGGCCCCACACCGCGACGGCGCCGCCGGCTTCGACGATCCCCTCGGCCATCCCGAGGCCGATCCCCGAGCTCCCTCCGGTGACCACGAACACCTTGCCCCGCAGGTCGATCATCGCCGGACCCTACCGGGTGGCCCCTGCGGACGGCCTCCTCCTTGCGAGGGTGGCGCCCTGCGGCTGAAATGTGCACCCGGCAGGGGAGGCACACATGAGCACGATCATCGTGGGACACGACGGCAGCCCGACCAGCGACGCGGCCGTCCTCGAGGCCACCAGGCTGGCCGAGGCCCTGCGGTCCAGACTCCACATCGTGATGGCCGTCAAGCGGGGCGCCCCCACCCACGTGTTCGAGGGAGAGACCTGGACCGTCGGCGGCGTCGACGACGCCGAGCGGATCCTCGCCGACGCCGCCACCCGGTATGGCGGCAACATCGACATCACCACCAAGGTGCTGATGGACGACCCCGACGATGCCCTCGTCGCCGAGGCCGAGCGCCTCGACGCCTCGATGATCGTGGTTGGCAGCAAGCACACCCAGGGCCTGGCCCGGATCCTCGGCTCGGTGGCCGCAGGGGTGGTCCACAAGGCCCCCTGCAGCGTCCACATCGCTCACACCACCGATTAGCCACATCCACCCGAAGAGACACTGGTCGGGGCGTGGCGGAGTGACCGACACGCTCGCACTCGGCGAGCAGCGGGGTTCCTCGGGAGCGAGTCGTCAGGCGCTCCGCCGGCGGCGTTATCGGTCAGCCGGTGCCGCTTCGGGCGCCGGGCCTGCCACCATGGTCCGGCGTGACCCGTCTCCGCCGGACGGTACCGGCCGTTGCCGCCGGCGCCGTCCTGGCCTTCTCGATGCCGCCGTGGGGCTGGTGGCCGCTGGCGTTCGTGGCCTTCGCCTGGCTCGATCGCCAGCTCCGTGACGTCGACCGGCGGTCACGGGCGTGGCGGGCGTTCGGCTTCGGCGCCGGCTGGCTGTTCCCGGCGACCTTCTGGATGATCGACCTGACCCTGCCCGGCTACCTGGTGCAGGGCCTCATCTTCGCCGCCCTGTTCGGCGCCGCCGGAGCCGCGGCGCCGGCCGGGCGGTGGCGCTGGCTGGGGCTGCCGGCGGCGTTCACCCTCGTCGAGGCCCTCCGGTGGCGCTGGCCGTTCGGCGGGGTGCCCCTGGCCACCCTCCCCATGAGCCAGGCCGACGCCCCCCTCGGCGAGACCGTCCGCGTCCTCGGGCCGCTGCTGCTCACGTTCCTGGTGGTCCTGGGCGGGATGGCGGTGGCGGCTGCCGCCGAGCAGCGCTGGGTCCCCGCCGGGGCCATGGCGGGGGCGATCGGGGCCCTCGGCCTGCTGGCCCAGGTCGCGCCCGACGGCAGCCGCGTCGGCGAGATCGACGTGGCCCTGGTGCAGGGCGGGGGCCCCCAGGGCACCCGGGCCATCGACACCGACGAGCGGGAGGTGTTCGACCGGCACGTGGCCGCCACCGCGCTGGTGGAGGGTCCGGTCGACCTGGTGCTGTGGCCCGAGGACGTGGTCAACGTCAGGACGCTGCTGGCGAGCTCGCCCGAGTACCGGGAGCTCCAGGCCCTGGCCCGGGAGCTCGACGCCTGGCTGATCGCCGGCATCTTCGAACGCCTCGACGACACCACCAACGCCAATGCGTCCATCGCGTTCGCCCCCGACGGCACCGAGGTCGATCGCTACGACAAGGTCCGGCTGGTCCCCTTCGGCGAGTTCGTCCCGCTGCGGAGCTTCATCGAGCCCCTGGCGCCCGCCTACCTGCCGGTCCGGGACACCCGTCCGGGCAACGGCCAGGCCACCCTCGACATCGAGATCGACGGTCGGCCGGTGCGCCTCGGCGTCGCCATCTCCTGGGAGATCTTCTTCGAGGACAGGGCCCGCGACGCCATCGGCAACGGCGGGGAGCTCCTGCTCAACCCCACTAACGGATCCAGCTACTGGCTGACCATCCTGCAGACCCAGCAGATCGCCACGTCGCGGCTGCGGGCGATGGAGACCGGCCGATGGGTGCTCCAGGCGGCGCCGACCGGCTTCACTGCGGTCATCACCCCCGACGGCGAGCTGATCGAGCGCACCGCGGTGAGCGAGACCGCCGTCATCCAGCACCCCGTCGAGCTGCGCTCCGGCCGGACCATCGCCGTGCGGGTCGGGCCCTGGCCGATGCTGGCGCTGGCCCTGCTGGCCCTGCTGGTGGCCCACCGGGCCGATCGAGGCGATCCCGTGGCGATAGCCTGACCACCGGTCGAGCGGCGCGGAGGTCGTCATGCGGTGGTCACGAGCACTGGTTACGGGGGCGTCGAGCGGGATCGGCGACGCCATGGCCCGCCGGCTGGCGGAGGAGGGCACCGATCTGGTGATCGTGGCCCGTGACGCCGAACGGCTCGAAGCGCTCGCGGCCGATCTGCCGGTGAAGGTGGAGGTGCTCCCCGCGGATCTCTCCGACCGCGGGGCCACCGACATCGTGGCCGGCCGGATCGAGGCCGCCGACGACCCCGTCGACCTGGTGGTCAACAACGCCGGCTTCGGCACCACCGGCCCCGTGATCGACCAGACCGTGGACTCCCAGCAGCAGATGGTGGCCGTCAACGTCGCCGCGGTGGTGCGCCTCGGCCAGGCGGCGGCGAAGACCTTCGTCCCCCGCGGCGATGGCGCGATCCTGAACGTGTCGTCGGTGGCCGGGTTCGCGCCGGCTGTCAACACCGCCACGTACAACGCCACCAAGGCCTTCGTCACCTCGTTCTCCCAGTCGCTCCACGAGGAGCTCCGGGGCACCGGGGTGAAGGTCTCGGCGCTGTGCCCCGGCCTCACCCGGACCGAGTTCCAGGAGCGAGCCGAGTTCGACGCCAGCGCGCTGCCCGACGTGCTGTGGCAATCGGCCGACGCGGTGGCCCGGGCCGGCCTCGACGGCGTGCACCACAACCGGGCGGTGGTGGTGTCCGGGCTGCAGAACAAGGCCGCGGTCGGGGCCCTCAAGCTGATGCCGAGCGTTGTCCAGCGGCGGATGTCGTCGCTGATCACCGACTGACACCGGCGACGCGTGCGCCCGCGGCCACGGATGGCCGCTCGGCTGGTGGTGAGCGCGTCCCACCCATCGGAGGAGACGTCATGGACGGCGGAGCCGACCCCCGAGTCGCGCTCAGACCTCGACGATCAGGGTGACCGGGCCGTCGTTGACGATGGTGACCGCCATCTCGGCGCGAAAGCGGCCGGTCTCGACGGCGACGCCGAGGCGCCCCAGCTCGCCGACCAGCTGCTCGATCAGCGGCTCGGCGTGCTCGGGGCGGGCCGCGTCGATCCAGCTCGGGCGGCGCCCCTTGGCGGTGTCGCCGTAGAGGGTGAACTGGGACACCACGAGCATGGCCCCGCCGACGTCGCCGAGGGCCAGGTTCATGACGCCGTGCTCGTCGTCGAAGATCCGCAGCCCGTGGAGCTTGCGAGCCAGCTTGGCGGCCTGCTCCGCGCCGTCGTCGTGGGTGACCCCGACGAGCACGCACGCCCCCACCCCGATCTCCCCCACCACCTCGTCGCCCACCTCGACCCGGGCCGAGCGGACCCGCTGCACGACGGCCCGCACTAGCGGCCCCCAGGACCCGTTCTCACGGATCCTTGTATAGCGTGGCTCACGATGTACGCCCGGGCTCGGAGCAGAGGATGACCACATCGCACGGCACTGGCCGGATCCCTTCGTCCGATCCGGGCAGGCCGCTGCGGATCGCGCTGCTCGCGTACCGGGGCAAGCAGCACTGCGGCGGCCAGGGGGTCTACGTCCGCCACCTCAGCAAGGCCCTCCTCGACCTGGGCCACCAGGTGGAGGTCTTCGGCGGGCCGCCCTATCCCGAGCTCGACGAGCGGGTGCCGCTTCACGAGCTCCCGAGCCTTCAGATCTTCAACGATCACTTCCCCGGCCGCATGCCGGGGTTCTGGGAGATCCGCTCGTTCGCCGACCTGGTCGAGGTGGGGTCGTTCTCGACCGGGACGTTCTCGGAGCCGCTGGCGTTCTCGATCCGGGCCCACGAGGCGCTGCGCGAGCGCCTCGAGGACTTCGACGTCGTCCAGGACAACCAGACCCTCGGGTACGGGCTCCTGGCCATCGAGCGAGCGGGGCTGCCGGTCCTCGGGACCATCCACCACCCGATCACCGTCGACCGCCGCCTCGAGGTCGAGCACGCCCGCAGCTTCCTCGAGCGGCTCGGCAAACGCCGCTGGTACGCGTTCACCCGGATGCAGACCCGGGTCGCCCGGCGCCTGACCCGCATCATCACCGTCTCGGAGAGCTCGCTGAGGGACATCCACGCCGACCACCTGGTCGACCCGGAGCGGATGCACGTGGTGCCGGTCGGCGTGGATCCCGACCTGTTCGTGCCGGTACCGGACCTGGCCCGGGTCCCGGGGCGCATCGTCACCACCGCCTCGGCCGACGTGGCCATGAAGGGGCTCCGCTTCCTGCTCGAGGCCGTCGCCAAGCTCCGCACCGAGCGCGCCGACCTCCACCTGGTGGTGATCGGCCGGCCGAAGGAGGGGGGCCAGTCCGCGGCCACCATCGCCGAGCTCGGGCTCGCCGACCACGTCGAGTTCATCAGCGGGGTTCCCGAGCGGCGCATCGTCGAGCTCTATGGCGAGGCCGAGCTGGCGGTGGTGCCGTCGCTGTACGAGGGGTTCTCCCTGCCCGCGATCGAGGCCATGTCCTGCGGGGTGCCGCTGGTGGCCACCACCGGTGGGGCCCTCCCCGAGGTCACCGGGACCGACGGCGAGACCGTGCTCCACAGCGAGCCCGGAGACGCCGATGCCCTGGCCGCGACCATCCGCCGGGCGCTGGACGACCCTGCGCTGCGGGCCCGCATCGGCGCCAACGGCCGCCAGCGGGTGATCGACCACTGGAGCTGGCGCCACACCGCTCGACGCACCGTGGACCACTACCGGGCGCTGCTCGACGAGTGGCCCGACCAGCGGCACCAGAAGCGCTCCTGAGATGCTGACCGTCGACTACGCGCGTCTGGGGCTGCGCGCGGGTGAGCGGGTGCTCGATCTCGGGTGCGGCTTCGGCCGTCACGCCTACGAGGTGCTGCGACTCGGTGGCCGGGTGGTGGCCTGCGACGTGTCGCTCCCGGAGCTGGTGGAGGTCCGGGCCACCTGTGGGGCGATGGTGAACGCCGGCGAGATCTCGGCCGCGGTGCAGGCCAGCGTCACCGCCGGCGACGCCAACCGGCTCCCGTTCCCGGATGCGGCGTTCGATCGGGTCATCGCCAGCGAGGTCCTCGAACACGTGCCCGACGACCACGGCGCCCTCGCCGAGCTGAGCCGGGTACTCCGCCCCGGCGGGATCCTCGCGGCGACCGTCCCCGCCTACTGGCCGGAGCGCATCTGCTGGGCGCTCAGCGCGGAGTACCACGCCCCGAGCCAGGTGGGCGGGCACGTGCGCATCTACACCCGCGACGAGCTCGAGGACAAGATGTCGACCGCCGGCATGGAGCCGATCGACTACCACCGGGCCCACGCCCTGCACTCGCCCTACTGGTGGCTCAGGTGCGCGGTCGGGACCCGGAACGACGACCACCCGCTGGTCCGGGCCTATCACCGGTTCCTCACCTGGGACATCGTCGAGGCCCCCCGCGTCACCCGGATCGCCGAGCGCGTCCTCAGCCCCGTGCTGGGCAAGAGCGCCATCCTCTATGCTCGAAAGCCTGCTTGCGCCACCTCCGGAGGATCCGCCCGTGCCGCTGCCTGAGATCGACGGCGTCATCGCCGCTGCGGACCTGGTCCGGACTGCTGAACACGTCGCCGAGTGGCAGCTCCCATCGGGCATGATCCCGTGGTTCCCGGGGGGTCACGCCGACGCCTGGAACCACGTGGAGGCCGCCATGGCCCTCGACGTGATGGGTCTGCGCCAGGCCGCCGAGGCCGCCTACGACTGGCTCACCAGCATCCAGCGGCCCGACGGCTCCTGGCACCAGTACTACCTCGACGACCGGGTGGAGCAGGACAAGATCGACGCCAACTGCGTCGCCTACGCAGCCACCGGGGTGTGGCACCACTACCTGCTGACGGGAGACCGGGGGTTCCTGGAGTCGATGTGGCAGCTGGTCGAGCCGGCCATCGACTTCGTCCTCGACCTGCAGACGCCCCGGGGCGAGATCCTCTGGGCCCGCCACGCCGACGGCACCCCGTGGTCGTTCGCGCTGTTGACCGGGTCCTCCAGCATGACCCACAGCATCCGCTGCGCAATCGCTGTCGCCGAGGAACTCGGCCACGAGCGACCCGGCTGGGAGCTGGGCGCAGCACGGCTGGCGCACGTCATCCGGACCCAGCCCGAGGCGTTCGCGCCCAAGGATCGCTGGGCCATGGACTGGTACTACCCGGTTCTCACCGGGGTGGTGCGCGGCGAGCCCGGGCTGGACCGGCTGGCCGGGCGCGCCGACGTGTTCATGATGGAGGGCCGAGGGGTCCGCTGCGTGGCGGACCGGCCCTGGATCACCGCCGCCGAGACCTGTGAGTGTGCCCTCGCCTACCTCGGCCTCGGCGAGACCCAGCGGGCCGGCGAGCTGTTCGAGTGGGTGCAGGTGTTCCGCCAGGACAACGGCAGCTACCTGACCGGGCTGGTCTACCCCGAGGAGGTCAGCTTCCCCGACGGCGAGCGCTCGACGTACTCGGCGGCGGCGGTGATCCTGACCGCCGACGCCCTGGCCGGGGCGACCGAGGCGTCGGCGTTGTTCGTCGACCACGACCTGCTGCCGGACCTGATCGACATCGGCCTGGCGGCCGAGGTCGACGCCGACGACCGGGCCTAGCTACAGCGAGCCATCGGTGGGGAACCCCGCTGGTCGCGGCCCGCAGCAGCCTGACCTGCGGGAACGCGTTGAGTCCCGGCGGAGCCGGGCCGATGCGACCGTGTCGGCTACCGCGGGCCATGCCACAACCAGGCCATCTTCGGGTCGATGTAGCCAGGGCCTGGGGACGACCGTCTCGGATCCCGCGGGCCATGCCGCAAACAGCCTCTTCAGATGGCTGTAGCTAGAGGATCCGGCGCCGGCGGCGTCCGAAGCCGGCGAGCCCGATGCCGGCGAGCACCAGTGCGCCGGCGATGACGATCATCGGGCCGGTCGTCGAGCCGGTCCGGGGCAGCTCGCCGGTGCCCTCGTCGCTCCCCTCGTCGGTGCCGTCGTCCTGCCCGGCGGCCGCGCCCCAGTCGGCGGGGGAGGTGGGGTTGGGCCCGGTGGCGGTCAGGACCCCGTCCACCGGCGTGGCCGCGCCGTCGGCCCACACCCCGGCGGCGATCGCAACCGGCGCGCGCTGGTGGCCCGGCTCGCCCCACTCGACGTAGGAGATGATGGCGTCGGCGCTCTCGAAGTCGGACGACGCGTAGAGTCCCAGCTCGCCGCCGGTCTCGTCGAGGGGCACGCCCAGGGCGGCGGCATCGACGGTGATGGTGTCGCCGGGTGCGATCGGCGAGGCATCGGCGATGGGCACGTAGGTGGGGAAGTTGCACAAGATCAGGCCGTTGGGGTCCACCTCGGCGCCGCCGTGGTTGGTGATCTCGACGCTGCCGCCGTCGAGGTCGATGGCGGTCACCGCGACCGTGGGCTTGGCGTCCTGGGCCGCCCCGGCAGCGGGGAACGACACCATGACGGCGATCCCGACGGCCAGGGCCACCATCGGTGCGACGATGCGACTGGCAACAGTGGCGGACATCGTGGTTCTCCCCTCGTCCATCCGGGTCGACACCCCCTCTACGTCACGAGGGTGGGTGGTGGTTCGCGGTCGGTCAGGTGCGTGCCGCCAGCGCGGCCAGGGCCTCGTCGGCGTGGGTGAGCATGTTGGTCTCGCTCTTGATGGCGGCGATGAGCGTCGAGTCGGTGTCGATCACGAAGGTCATCCGCCGGCTCGGCAGCGGACCGAGGCGCTTGGCGCCGAACTGGGAAGCGATGGAGCGGTCGGGGTCCGAGAGCAGCGGGAACCCCAGCCCGTTGGTCTCGTCGAAGGTGCGCTGCCGATCCACCGGATCGGCGCTGATCCCCACTCGCTGGGCCCCGTGCTCGGCGAACTCGGCACCCAGGTCGCGGAAATGGCAGCTTTCCTTCGTTCAACCAGGCGTCATCGCCTTCGGATAGAAGAACAGCACGACCGGGCCGGATTCGAGGAGGTCACCGAGCCGCAGTGTCTCGCCGTGCTGGTCGGGCGCTTCGAAGTCCGCAACCTTGTCGCCGATTCGCATCCGGACATGGTAGGGCAGGCCGCACGGTCCCCCTCAGCACCGTCCCCCTCAGCACCCGGGCCCGGTGCGGCGGAGCACCCGGAGGGATCCGGTGGCGCTCAGCTCGGTGAACCCCCCCGATACCAGCGCCCGCTGGTAGATCTCGTAGGGCGGGCGACCCCCGTCGGCAGGATCGGGGAAGACGTCGTGGATGGCCAGGGTGCCCCCCTCCACCAGCCAGGGCACCCAACCTTCGTAGTCGAGACGGGCGGGCTCGGCGCCGTGACCGCCGTCGATGAACACCAGCGCGAGCGGGGTGGCCCAGCTGGCGGCGACCAGCGGCGAGTCGCCGACCACTGCGACCACGGTCCCCTCGAGCCCGGCGTCGTGGATGGTCCGGCGGAACCACGGGAGGGTGTCCATCTTGCCGGTCCGGGGGTCGACCAGGTCGGGTTCGTGGTGCTCCCAACCCGGCTGGTTCTCCTCGGACCCCCGGTGGTGGTCGACCGCGAACAGGATCCGGCCGAGCGCCCTGGCGGCGGCGCCGAGGTAGATCGCCGACTTGCCGCAGTAGCTGCCCACCTCCAGGAACGGCCCGTCGACCTGCACCGCGGCGGCGGCCTCGTAGAGGGCCCGGCCCTCGTCGTCGGGCATGAAGCCCCGGGCAGCCCTCGCCCGCTCGACCAGCGCGGCATCCATTCCGCGGAGAGTAGCGGTCCGCGTCAGGCGGGGGTCTCGACGGGCGAGGCCGTCACCTCGGCCCGGAACAGGTACCGGTCGAGCAGCACGTACTTGGCGATCCAGAGCGACCCGAAGGCCAGCAGGTTCGCGCCGTTGACGAGGATCCAGGCATCCCAGCGCTGCTCCACCTGGTGCACCAGCACGTTGGAGATGGCGAGGCCCAGCAGCGCCATCCCCCAGAAGGGCAGGATCTCGGTGGTGAGCCGGTGGTTGCCGAACTTGGCCCAGACCCAGGCCCGATTGAGCACGTAGCTGGGGATGGTGGCCAGCACTACTGCGGAGGTGTTTGCCACCACGGCCCCGAGGCCGAAGACCGCGTAGAAGAGGAACAGCAGCGTCTGGCCGACGGTGACGCCGACGCAGGACACCCCGGCGTAGCGGAGCAGCTTGCGCCCGTGTGCTGCGAGAATTCTTCGTACCATCCGGATCTTCCCCTCGCCTGATGCATCACATCGGCGGGTAACGGGCAGAATCAAACCCCATGGGAGTAGCGGGAAGCCATCTGATCCGCCCTGCACCAGTATGGCGGGCCGGCGGCCTCGCCGTGCTCGCGACCCTCGGATTCCTGGCCGCGGCCTGCGGGGGCGACGGCGGGGTGGGACTCCAGGCCGGCGGTTCGGACGAGCCGGCGGTGCAGCAACCCCCGAGCGCAACCCCCGAGCCGGTCGAGGCCCCGCCGGTGTCGATCCCCGACGCGGTGTCCCTGCAGCTCACCCCGGTCCTCGAGATCGAGCAGCCCATCGCCATGGCCCAGCACCCCACGAGCGGGGCCACGTTCGTGGCCACCAAGACCGGCCTCGTCGCCGAGGTGGACCTGGAGTCGGGCACGGTGGTGCAGCAGATCCTCGACATCGGCGACGGCCTGGCGGGCGACTTCGTGGAGCAGGGCCTGCTGGGGCTGGCGTTCTCGCCCGACGGCGAGCACATGTACCTCGACTTCACCGACCGCGACTACAGCACCGTGATCGCGGAGTACCCGGCCACTGGCGGCGTCATCGACGCCGAGGCCGGGCGAGAGGTGCTCCGCGTTGCTCAGCCGGAGTCCAACCACAACGGCGGCGCCATCGAGTTCGGGCCCGACGGCTACCTCTACGTGGCCCTCGGTGACGGCGGCGGGTCCGACGACCAGTACGGGAACGGCCAGAACACCGAGACCCTGCTCGGGACCATCCTCCGGATCGACCCCCGGGTTGCGGGCGACGCCCCCTACTCGGTGCCGGCCGACAACCCGTTCGTCGAGCGGGGCGGCCGACCCGAGATCTTCCTGTTCGGGGTCCGCAACCCGTGGCGCTTCTCGTTCGATCGGCTCACCGGCGACCTGTGGATCGCCGACGTGGGCCAGGACGCGCTCGAGGAGCTCACCGTCCTGCCGGCCACCGAGGGCTGGGGTCGGGGGGCCAACCTCGGGTGGTCCCTGGTCGAGGGCACCGCCCCGTTCGCCGCCAGCAGCCCACCCGGCGAGGGCTACGCGGGCCCCATCTACGAGTACGGCCGCACCGACGGCTGCTCGATCACCGGCGGTCACGTGTACCGGGGCCAGGCCATCCCGGAGCTGTACGGCATCTACGTGTTCGGGGACTTCTGCACCAGCGAGCTGTGGGGCCTGGCCGCGAGCCCCGAGCAGGGGTCGCTGGGTCGCTTCGATCTGGGCCTGGAGCTGCCAGAGAGCTCGCTGGTGTCGTTCTACGAGGACCCCGACGGCGAGCTGTACGTGCTGAGCTTCGAGGGCCGGATCTACCAGCTCGCCCCGGGGTGAGCCTCACACCGGCGTGAGCCGGTACACGTTGGTCTCGCGCAGGACGAACCCCATGCGCTGGTAGAGCCGGTTGGCGGCCTCACGGGTGGGGCGGGACGTCAGGTCGATGGTGGTGGCGCCCGCGGCCCGGGCGATCTCCACTGCCCGCTCGTTGATGAGCCGGCCGATCCCGCGACCGCGGGCGTCGTTGTCGACGACCACGTCCTCGATCCAGGCCCGCAACCCGGTGGGGATGCGGAACATGGCCAGGGTCATCGATGCCACGATGGTGCCGTTCTCGTCCCGGGCGACGAGCAGGGTCGACGCCTCCGACTCGACGATGGCCTCGAGCTGCTCGGCCGAGGGCGGGGGGTTCGACGACGACAGCTGTGGGATCAGCCGGGCGAAGGCGGCGACGAGGTCGTCGTCGACCTCGGTGACCTCGTGGATGGTGACCATGGCCTCAGGGTAGTGCTGGGTCTCCGACGGTCCTGGCAGACGATCAGCAATCCGGCTCGCCCCCAGTACCCTGAGGGCGATGCCCCTCGAGCACGTCACCTGGGTCACTCGCCCGGCCGTCCAGCGACCGGTGCTCCTCGCCGCCTTCGAGGGCTGGAACGACGCCGGCGATGCCGCCACCTGGGCCCTGCGCCACGTGCGCGAGCGGTGGGACGCCGAGAAGTTCGCCGAGATCGACCCCGAGGAGTTCTACGACTTCTCGGAGCTGCGGCCGGTGGTCGAGCTCGACGGGGACCAGCGGCGGCTGCACTGGCCCGCCAACACCTTCAGCGCCGCCCAGAACCCCCGGCCCGTCGTCCTCCTGCAGGGCATCGAGCCCCAGCTGCGCTGGCGCACCTTCACCTCGCAGGTGATCGACGTGGCCCGGGAGCTCGACGCCTCGATGGTGGTCACCCTCGGCGCGCTGCTCGCCGAGATCCCGCACTCACGGCCGGTGGCGGTCTACGGCGGGAGCGACGATCCGGAGCTGCGGCGCCGGCTGGAGCTCGAGCGCTCCACCTACGAGGGTCCCACCGGCATCGTCGGGGTGGTGAACAACGCGGCCAGGGAGGCCGGCATCCCGTCGGCGTCGCTGTGGGCCGCGGTCCCGAACTACGTGTCGGGGGCATCCTCACCGAAGGCGGCGCTGGCGCTGCTGGATCAGCTCCAGCGGGTGCTGTCGGTGCAGATCGCCGCCACAGACCTGGAGATCGCCTCCAGCGCCTACGAGCGCCAGATCACCGAGCTGGTGTCCGAGGACGCCGAGACCGCCGAGTACATCCGCACCCTCGAGGCCCAGTACGACGACGGCGAGCTCCGCCAGCCCGATCCCACGGCGTTCGTCGAGGAGGTCGAGCGCTTCCTGCGCGAGCAGCCCGACTGACCGGTCTGCGGTCGCCCAGGCCGCGGGCTCACGCCCGGTCGAGGCTGTGGCGCAGCCAGTGCACCAGCTCGGCCACCACCGTCGGGCCTCCTGGCTCGTTGAAGACCTCGTGGCGCATGCCCGGGTAGATCCGCCGCTCGACCGGGCCCAGCTCGCCGAGGGGCTCGCTCGCGACCGGGGGCACGATCTCGTCGGCGTCGCCGTGCAGCACCAGGGTGGGGTGGCGCCAACGGTCGAGCTCGCCCTCGATGCTCAGGATGGTGTCGACCATCTCGGCGATGAGCCCGGTGCTGACCCGCAGGTCCACGAGGGGGTCGGCGGTGTACGCCCTCCCCACCCGGGGGTCGGTCGAGAGGTCCTCGGGGTCGATGGGGATGGTGAATCGCAGCCTCGGGACCATCTCCCCCACCGTCCGGGCCGCCCGCCACAGGGGCCGGGGGGTGGCGAGGGCCATGGCCGGCGCCGAGAGCACGACCCGATCCGGCTGGGGGCGCTCGGTGAGGCCGTAGCTGGCGGCCACCAGACCGCCCATGGAGTGCCCGAGCAGGACCGTCGGCACCCCGAGGGCGGCGATCTCGTCGAGGTGGTCCTCGACGTCGTCGTGGAACCGTGCGAAGTCGTCGACGTGGCCCCGTGGTCCGCCCGAGTCGCCGAAGCCCCGCAGATCGAAGGCCACCACGGAGATCCCCGCGTCGACGAGCTGCCGGGCCACGTGCTCGTAGCGCCCGGAGTGCTCGGCGATCCCGTGCACCAGGAGCACCACCGCCCAGGCGTCGGTGGCGAGCCAGCGCCTGCGCAGCTGGGAGAGGCCGTCCCTGGTGGTCCCGATGTCGACGACGCCGGTCGGCTCCATCGTGGGATCGAAGGCGAAGGGCAGGCTCACCGGTCCTCCTCACCTGGGTCCTCGCCAGCCAGCACGTCCTTCTTCCCGCTCCACGGGGGCCGGCGGGGGGCGTCGAAGACCACGTCCACGGGCTCACCCCGGATGGCGGCGAAGGCATGGGCGGCCCAACGGTCGGCGCTGGCGATGGGCGCGGGCAGCTCGTCCTCGGCGAAGAAGCCCACATCGGTCACCTCGAGGGGGTGCGGCTTCAGCTCGCCACCCAGCAGCCGGCACTGGAACACCAGCGAGTACAGCGGCACCCGGGTGAAGCCCTGGCGCATCCCGTCGAGCACCGAGATGAGCCGGGCGGCCTCGACCCGCAGCCCGGTCTCCTCGAGCACCTCCTTCTCGGCGACCTCTGCGGCCGAGTAGCCGACGTCGGCCCAGCCGGTGGGGAACAGCCAGATGCCCGAGTCGGCCCGTTGGATGAGGAGCATCTCGCCCCGGTCGTTGCCGACCACCGCGCCGATGGCCACCTTCGGGGTCACGTAGCCGGGGACCCCCTGGCCCACGCTGCGCAGCCACTCCTCGACCTGGGGGCCGGACTCGGCTTCGTCGCCGGCCCGCGCCCGCATGTCGGCGGCGATGTGCAGGATCTCCTCGAAGCGCTCCTTCTCGTACAGACTCTCGGTGAAGCTCAGCCCGGTCCGGGCGATTGCCGCCAGGGCCTCGCTCCAGCGGAGCAGCTCGCGCTCGTCAGGCATGGGTGCTCTCCAGGGGCGCGAACGCCACCCGCAGCGCATGGCGCAGGGCCCGCTCGATCTCGGCCAGGAACGCGGGATCCTCGACCTTCCGGCCGTAGCGGTCCCGGAGGTAGAACGAGTCCACCACGTCGGTGCCCAGGGTCTGGACCTTGGCGCTGGCGATGTCGAGGTCGAGCTGGCTCAACGCCCGGGTCACGTAGTAGAGCAGCCCGATGCCGTTGGGCGACGCCACCTCCAGCACCGTGGCCGACGACGACGACTCGTTGTCGATGGTGATGGCAGTCTCGACGATGGGCTGGGGCGCGGCCGCCGGGAGCCGCCGGGCGTAGGTGTGGATGCGCTCGTCGATCCGCGCGGCCAGCGCGACCCGACCGTTGAGGGCGTCGTCGACCGACCGGCACACCCGGTCCCAGTCGATCCGGTCGTCGAAGCCGGACTGCACCCGGAACATCGCCAGCGCGATGCCGTACTCGGAGTGCGCCGCGGCATCGAGGACGTCGAGACCGTTGAGGGTGACGGCGCCGGCGATCCGGCTGAAGACGCCCGGCCGGTCGATGGCCATGACGGTCAGCAGCTCGCCGCTGCCCTTGATCCCCACGGTCCCGCGGCGCATGGCTTCACGGTGCTCGTCGGTGGGGAAGTTGCGGGGCAGCTCGGCGGCGTCGCCCCCCTCCAGCACGTGGGCCACCCGGCGGGCCAGGTCCCGCACCAGCCCGGCCTTCCACCGGCTCCACGCCGCGGGGCCGGTGGCGATGGAGTCGGCCTCGGTGAGCGCTTCGAGCAGGGCCAGCACGTCCCTGGAGCCCACGGCGTCGGCCACCGAGTGGATGGTGTCATCGTCGTCGAGGTCCCTGCGGGTGGCCACGTCGGGCAACAGGAGGTGGTGCTCGCACATCCTCACCAGGATCTCGACGTCAATGGACGGGAAGCCCATGCGGGCCCCGATCGCGGGGATCAGCTCCATGCCCACCCGGGTGTGGTCGCCCGGGTAGCCCTTGCCGATGTCGTGCAACAAGGCCCCCACCAGCAGCAGGTCCGGTCGATCGACCCGCTCGGTGAGCGACGCCGCCTCGGCCGCGGTCTCCCACAGGTGCCTGTCGACGGTGAACCGGTGGTAGGCGTTGCGCTGGGGCAGTGACCGGGTGGGCGCCCACTCGGGGATGAAGGGGACGAAGAGGCCCAGCTGATCCAGGGTCTCGATCACCGGGATGGCGGCGTGGCCGGTGGCGAGGAGCTCGACGAAGAGCTCCCGCAGCGTCGGCGGCCAGGGCTCGGGGATCTCGAGGGTGGCCTGCTCGAAGCGGCCGATCGTGGCCGGGCCCAGCCGGGCCCGGTGCCGGGCCGCGGCCACCGCCACCTGCAGCACCACCTCCGGGGTGATCGGTGCGGCCTCGGCCAGCGCCACCCGGTCGTCGCGCACGGTGACACCGGGGGCGACCACCACAACCGGGCGCCGGCGGAAGCGGCGCCGCCGCTGGAGCGAGTCGAGGAGCACGGTCCAGGCCTCGTCGCTCTGCCACGCGATGCGACGGGCGGCCGCGGAGATGTCGGCCATCAGCGCGTCGGCGTCGGCGTAGCCGAGCGCCGCCGCCACCGCGTCCTGGCGGTCCAGCCGCAGGGCGTCGCCGCCCCGGCGGCCCGCGGCCCGGTGCAGCTCGGCCCGGGCCCGCAGGATGGTCTCGTACTCGTCGCGCAGCCCGGTCTCCTCGAGCGAGCCGGTGCCGTGAGTGGCGAGGGCGGCCCAGCGCAGGGCGTGCACGTCGCGCAGCCCGCCCCGCCCCTCCTTGAGATCGGGCTCGAGCATGAACGCCACCTCGCCGCAGCGCTCGTGTCGCCGGCCCAGCGAGTCCTCCAGCGCGGGCAGCCACCGCCGAGCCGACCGCCGCCAGGTGGCTGCGGCAGTGGCGGCGAGCTCGTCGGCGAGGGCGCGGTCGCCGGCGAGGTAGCGGCTGCTGAGCAGCGAGGTGCCGGTGTCGAGATCGGACCTGGCGAGCTCCCGGGCCTCGCCGACGGTGCGTACCGAGTGGCCGAGCTTCTCGCCCTCGTCCCAGATGGGGTACCAGAGGTCGGCGGCCACGGTGTCGATCTCGTCGCCGCCCAGCTCGTGCACCAGCAACACGTCGAGGTCGCTGTGGGGGCACAGCTCCTCGCGGCCGTAGCCGCCCACGGCGACCAGGGCCAGGCCGTCGCGCTGGCCGACCTGGGCCTGGTAGAGGTCCGCCAACCACCGGTCGACCCGCGCCGTCAGGGCCCGGCAGAGCTCGGAACCGTGCAGGTCGCGGTCGTCGAGAACCGCGGCGCGCGCGTCCGTCAGCGACATGGGGCTGACGGTAGTTGCTGGAGCGCCCGCACCTGGAGCCAGCCGCGGGGCGTTCCCCGCCCGCTCAGGCTCGTCCGAGGCTGGCGTCGCTGAGGTTGTAGGCGGTCTCGGCATGTTCGGCCTGGTCGAGTCCCAGGGCCTCGTCGTCGGCGCTGACCCGGAGGCCGATGGTGGCGTCGAGGACCCTGGCGATCGCGTAGGTAACGACGAACGAGAACGCGATGACCGAGACCATGGCGAGGATCTGGCTCCCGAGCAGGCCCGCGTCGCCGAAGAACACCCCGTCGGCTTCGTTTATCCGGCTGTCCGCGAAGAACGCGAGGAGCAGGCCGCCGACGAGCCCGCCCACGCCGTGGATGCCCACCACGTCGAGCGAGTCGTCGTAGCCGTAGCGGCTCTTCAGCTGGATCGCGAAGTAGCAGGCGACCCCGGCAACGCCGCCGAAGACGATCGACGAGAGGCCGCCGACGTAACCGGCGGCAGGGGTGATGGCCACCAGCGCCGCGACCACCCCGGACGCCGCGCCCAGGGTGGTGGCGTGGCCGTCACGGAGGCGCTCCACCGCCAGCCAGGACAGCATGCCGGCGGCCGCCGCGACGAAGGTGTTGAGGAACGCCTGCACCGCCACCCCGTCGGCAGCACCGGCCGAACCCGCGTTGAACCCGAACCAGCCGAACCAGAGGATGCCCGTCCCCAGGATCACCAGGGGCATGTTGTGGGGCGGCGACACCTCGCCGGGCCAGCCCTGCCGCTTGCCCAGCACCAGCACCAGGGCCAGCGCGGCCACACCGGCGTTGATGTGGATCGCAGTCCCGCCGGCGAAGTCGACGGCCTCGGGGCTCAGCTCGGTGTGCCAGCCGTTGTAGACCCAGTAGGTGACCGGGGTGTACACCAGGATGCTCCACACGGGCACGAAGAGGGCCCAGGCCGCGAACTTCATCCGGTCGGCGACCGCGCCCGAGATCAGGGCCGGGGTGATCGACGCGAACGTCATCAGGAACGCCACGAACACCAGGCTCTCGGCGTCGCCGGTCAGCTCGTCGAGTCCGGCGAAGTCCCAGTTGCCGATGAGCTCGCCGCCGAACAGCCCGCCCTTGTCGGTCTCCCCGGCGCTGTCCACGTCGGGGCTGTTCCCCAACGAGTACGTGAACAGGACCCACAGGATGGGCACGATGGCGACGCAGTACATGTTCATGTTGAGCATGTTCAGCACGTTCTTCGAGCGGTCCATCCCCCCGTAGAACAACGCCAGCCCGGGCACCATGAACAACACCAGCGCCGTCGAGACGAGCATCCACGCAATGTCGCCGGATTCCATCGTCGTCCTCCCTCGTGTGCCGGGCGCGTCGGCCACCGGTCGGGCCCAGCATTCGAACCGGGTGTTTCCCGTCCATCACGACACTGTTTCGTGTTCATGAACTGTCTGGTCACCCGGCAGGGCCCGGGGGCTGTCGTATCCTGGCCGGATGGCCGTGCGGGAGGACTGCCGCCACTACTCGAGCCGCACCATCGGGCCCGATGAGGTGGTCCAGCGGTGCCGGCTCGACGTGAACCAGGACGCCCCCTTCGCCTGCCCGGAGGGGTGCCTGTTCTTCGAGGCTCGGGGCATCTCCGACGCCGGCTGGCAGCAGTAGGCCACCGAAACCGGGGGGTCGGCGAACGGCCTGACGGCAGCCTCGTCCTCCTCCGACGAGGCGTCGCCGACGGCCAGCACCACCATGCACACCACGTAGGCGGTCAGGAGGGCGATCCCGTCGCGTGGGCCGAGGTAGCGCCCGTAGGCCCCCAGGCCGAAGGCGAGGACGCCCACGGCCAGCATCAGCAGCAACCCGACCCCGGTCAGGAAGCTGTCGTCGATGTCGCCGGGCCCGACCAGGCCCATGGCCCCACCCACGGCGAAGGAGTTGAAGATGTTCGAGCCGAACAGGTTGCCCACGATCAGCTGGGTCTCGGAGCGGCGGGCGCCGGCCACGGTGGTGACCAGCTCGGGGAGCGAGGTCCCGAGGGCCACGAGCGAGAAGCCGATGAAGCCCTTGCTGATCCCGGCGGTGTCGGCGATCCCGGTGGCCCCGGTCACCACCAGCTGGGCGGCGACGACGACGCCGACCAGGCCCGCACCCGCCCGCAGCGACTCCCGGCTCATGGTGCTGGGTTCCTCGTCGGGGTCAGGAGCCGCCTCCCCTGCGACCCCGGCACGCACCAGATAGGCCACCGCCGCGGTCAGTCCGACGACCAGGAGCACACCCTCGATGCGGCTCAGGTCACCGTCGACGACCGCCAGCGCGAAGAGGACCGAGGCCCCCAGCGACATGGGGACCTCCCGGCGGAGCACGATGGTCGTCAGGCCCATGGTGGTGACCAGCGCCGCGGTCCCGAGCACCAGGCTGAGGTTGGCGACGTTCGAACCGACGATGTTCCCCACGCCGAGGGCCTGGTCGCCGCCCGCGGCGGCGACGGCGGACACCACCAGCTCCGGGGCCGAGGTCCCGAACCCCAGCACCACCGCGCCGATGATGACCTCGGGCATGTCGAGCAGGTCGGCCAGGCGGGCGGCGCCCATGACGAACTGGTCGGCTGCGTACACCAGCACTGCGAGGCCGACGACGAAGGCCACCAGATCGAGGATCATCGGCCCACGGGGACGACCATCGACCCGCCGGGGTCGCAGGCGTGCGGTCGCTCGGGCCCGGCCTCCAGGACGGCCTCCACCTCGTCGGCGCGCACCGCGAAGGTGGCGTCTCGCTGCGCCGGCACCGCGAAGACGATGCCCGCCAGGCGGTCGCCGGCGAAGAGGCCGGCACCGCTGTCGCCACCGTCGATGCGGACGTCGAGCTCGTAGCCGGCCCGCCGGCTCCGCTCCGTGCTGCGGACGTCGTCGACGGTCATCTGCAGGCGCCGGGTGACGGTCGCCGGGATCGGCCCCGTGGCTGCGCCGAGCACCTCGGCGGGCTCGCCCCGGGCGAGCTGGGTCAGCTCCACGGGGCTCGCCGAGACCCCGGCCACGTGGAGCAGCGCCAGATCCCGCGAGCGGTCGAGCAGCACCACCTGGCCCGGCACGGCGGTGCCGCCGGTGGACACCCGGAGCTGGTCCGCACCGACCACCACGTGGGCTGCGGTGAGCACCCGCTCGACGCCCACGATCACGCCGGAGCCGGTGGTGGCCGACGCGTGGCCGCAGCCGGTGGTCTCGATGGTCACCGACCGCTCGGTGGGGGCGGTGCCGGGTACATCACCGGCGCCGCCGGGGCTGCACCCGGCGGCGAGCCAGGCCACCAGACCGATCGCGGCCCCCGTCCACGCTCGGCGGGGTCCGTGTGAACGAAGGTGCGGCCAGTTCGCGCTCACGGATCACCGGCGATGCGGGTCATGGCCGAGTGCGAACTCCTCGGCACCGTGTACCGGCGGTCGCCGACCATCCAGTCGGTGAGCACCACGTTGTTGCTCACCAGGGTGACGGGCGTCGACGCGGGCAGCCGCTCCAGCACCTCCACCGCCACCTGGCGGATGCGGCTGGCCCGCAGCAGGACCAGGCCCCGGCCGGTCGCCGCCAGGACCCGGTACTCGGTGGCGGCCGTGGCCGCCACCGCAGCCGCAGCCAGGCCCACTGCAACCACCGAACCGGCCGAGCGCACCCCGGCCAGCACCGCCACGACCGCGACGGCGACCGCGGCGAGGAGCGCGAACGGCAGCGTCCAGCGGTGCCGGTGCCACATGTACGCGACCTCGCGGAGGTCGTCGTCGGCGCGGAGCCGCTTCTGCACCGACTCGATCAGGACCCGTCGACGCACGGCTGCCGGCAGAGCGTGGCGGGCGCCGGGTCGATCCGGGCGCCCACCACTCGGAGGGGATCAGCAGGACCGCAGCTCAGACCGTGGTCTGCTGGACCAGGTAGGACCGCTCGGCCAGGCCGTGCCACTCCGCGATGCTGTCGCGGAACTCCCGCCACGGGCCCAGGATGTCCGCGAACCGACTGTCGCCGCCGGCGATGCCGTCGAGCACGTTCTCGGTCTCTTCCTTGAACGCGGCCATGATCTCGGGCGAGAACTCCCGGATCTCGGCGAAGCCCTTGATGGTCTGCAGGTCCCGGGGATTCAGCACGTCGTAGGTGGCCATGGTCTGCATGTTGGTGTGCGCGGCGGCGTTCTCGATGGCCGCCTGGTACTCCTCTGGCAGGTCGTTCCACAGCTCCAGCGGGAACTGCACCTCGACGGCCGTGCCCGGCTCCCACCAGCCCGGGTGGTAGTAGAAGAGCTGCCCGTCGAACTGGTCGAGCCCCAGGATGAGGTCGTCGGTGGGCCCCACGAACTCGGCGGCGTCGATGGCGCCGGTCTCGATGGCAGGCAGGATCTCGCCGCCGGGCAGGGAGACCTGCTCGCCACCCAGGTTGGTCAGCACGGTCCCGGCGAGCCCGGGGATGCGCATCTTCAGACCCTGCAGGTCGCCGACGGTGTTGATCTCCTTGGAGAACCAGCCGCCCATCTGGCAGCCGGTTCCCCCGGCGGGGAAGGCGATGATGCCGTGCTCCTCGGCGTAGAACTCGTTGAGCAGGTCGGTGCCGCCGCCCTGGTAGAGCCAGGCGTTCTGCTGGCGCTGGGTGAGGCCGAACGGTACCGCGGTGCCGAACTGCTGCACCGGGCTGAGGCCCACGTAGTAGTAGGAGGCGGTGTGACCCGACTGCACGCCGAGGTCGCGCACCGTGGGCAGGACCTCGAGGCCGCCGACGATCTCACCGTCGGGGCGGGGGTTGATCTTGAACCGCCCGCCGGTCAGTCGGCTCACCTGCTCGGCGAAGATCTGGGCCGAGCCGAACAGCGTGACCAGCGCGGTGGGCCAGCTGGTGGCCATCTCCCACTCGATCTCGGGCAGGTCCTGGGAGAGCTGGATCTCCTCGCCGTCGTCGGTCGCGTCGTCGGCGGTGCTGTCGTCGGCGGGGGCATCGTCGGCGGGAGCATCGTCGCCCTCACCGTCGTCGGTTCTCGCCAAGGGTTCGTCGTCGTCGTCAGCGCACGCCGCCAGGATGGCCGAGGCGGCGGCGAAGCCGGCGACACCGACGCCTGCGTTGCGGAGGAAGCGGCGCCGGTCGACGCCGACGGCCTCGATCTCGTCTCGTTCAAGTTCTGCCATGGGTGGTCCCTCCTGATTGTCTTGGTCGAAGCTAGCTGGTGGTCGCGACGAGAGGGAGCTCCATCAGCTGAACGTCTCGAAGGAGAACTCGGTGATGCCCGGGAACACGGCCAGGATTACCAGCGCCACGCCCTGGAGGGCCATGAACGGGAGCGCGCCCTTGTGGATGTCGGCCGTCCTAACCTCGGGTGGGGCCACGCTCTGGAGGTAGAACAGCGAGAACCCCACCGGCGGCGAGATGAACGCCATGTTCAGGTTCACGGCCATCAGCACCGCGAACCAGGTCTTCTCCAGGCTGCTGAAGCCCAGCTCCTCCATGGCGGGCACGAAGATCGGCACCACGATGAAGGTGATCTCGAGGAACTCCAGGTTGATGCCCAGGATGAACACCGCGACCATGGCGATCACCACGAAGCCCCACTTGCCACCACCGATGGAGGTGAGCCACTCGGAGGTCTGGTCCGAACCCCCGAGCTGGAAGAACATGGCGCTGAAGAACGTCGAAGCGAACAGCAGGGTCATGACCAGGATGGTGATGTTCGCTGTGGACTGACCGGCCTGCTTGACCTCGGTCCAACCGAGCCGCCACCGAGGGTGGACGTGGGTTGCCCCCTGACCCTCGAGCAGCCTGTCGAAGGTCCAGTTCAGGAGGGTGAGGAGGAGGGCCCCGAACACCCCGACGGCGCCCGATTCGGACGGGGTGGCGATGCCCTGGAAGATCGAGACCAGCACCCCGGTGATCAGCGCGATGACCGGCACGATCGACACCAGCACCTCGGTGGCCAACATCCTGGTCCGTGACAGGATCGCGAAGAACACGCCGAACAGGATCACGGTGGCGAGGACTGCGGTCTGCAGGCTGGCCAGGAGCATCACGAACCCCACCAGCACCGCCAGCAGCGCCGAGATCAGGGCCTTGACCCGCAGCGACGGGTTGCCGGCGAGGGTCCGCTCGTCCTCGGGCATTGCCGGGCCCATGGCGGGCTTGAGCCAGGAGATGCCCAGGACGTAGGTGATGTAGAGGCCGCTCAGCAACAGCCCGGGGAGCAGCGCGCTCGCGAACAGGCCGAGGATGCCGACGCCCAGCTGCTGCGCCAACAGGATCAGCACGATGCTCGGTGGCAGCAGCTGAGCGAGCGTGCCCGACGCGGCGATGGCCCCGGTGGCCAGTTGATGGTTGTACCCGAGGCGCACCATCGCCGGCAGCGACAGCAGGCCCATCACGATCACCGTGGCTGCGACCACGCCCGTCGCTGCCGCGAGCAGCGTGCCCACGATCACCACCGCCGCGGCCACCCCGCCGCGAACCTTGCCCATCAGCATGCCGATGGCGTTCAGCAGCCGCTCGGCGATGCCCGATCTCTCGAGGATGGCCCCCATGAGCACGAACAGGGGCACCGCGAGCAGGGTGGGATCGCTGATCGCCCTGAACCAACGCGCCGGCAGGGTGTTGAGGGTGTTGGGGTCGAAGGTGTCCGTCAGGTCGCCGAGGAAGGCGAACGCCAGCGCGGTCCCGGCGAAGGAGAAGGCCACGTTGTAGCCGGTGAGGATCATGGCCATGAAGACCACGAACATCACCAATGACAGGAAGACACCGAGCTCGAGGCCGAGGATGCCGAGAACCGGTACCAGGGCCACGCCTACTCGATCCTCGCCGGAGCGTCGTGCTCCGCGATGGCGCCGTAGTCGTCCCGGCCGATCATGACGAAGCCGGTCTTGATCAGCTCGGCGATGATCTGGACCCCGAAGAGGACGAAGGCGACCAGGAGCATCGCCTTGATCGGGCCCACGGGGAGCTGGTCGGCGTCGGGTGACTCCTCCCAGGTGTTCCACACCCGCCAGCCACTGGGCCAGGTGCCGTCACGACGCTGCCCGAGCGACGTCGATGCGTACGGTTGCAGGATCCGCACCGCCATCCAGATGAAGGGGAACAGCAGGAGCACGTGGAGGGTGAAATCCAGCCAGGCCTTGGTCTTGGGGCGGAAGTCGGCCCACCAGAAGTCGATGCGGGGGTTCACGTCGTCCCGCACCCCGTAGTTGATGCCGATCAGGAACATCAGCCCGAACGTCTGCCAGGCCAGGCTGGTGGCCTCGCCGATCAGGATGTCCTGGTCCACCAGGTCGTTCCCGTAGCGGGTGATGACGTTGAACAGCTGAACCAGGAACACCACCCACGCCAGGACCCAGGCGATGGTCTTGGAGACGCTGGCGATGCCCTCGATGAACAGCCGGATGCCGTGCAGCACGTCGGGCAGCACGCTCAGGACCAGCAGCACCACCAGGCCGGCCCAGTGCCACGAGTCGAAGTTGCCGATCAGGTAGTTGGTGTCGAGGACGCTGTGGAACAGGCCGGCCACCACCAGCAGCGCTGCGGCCACGTAGCCGATGGGGTGGGCCCTGCCCCACATCCCCGCCTCGGCGCGGATCTCCGACGCCGGCGCCTCGCCGGTCGCGGGCACCCCGTGGGTGGCGACACCTTCCTGGTCGAGAGCATCGGTGACGATGGTTTCGGCTCCCTCGCGGTTCACAGCGGGGTTCTCGTCGACGCGGACATGTCCCCCTCCAGGTCGTCTCAGTCAAGTTGGCGGCGTCGCCGCTGGTCAAGTCCCGCTCGGGGTCAGACCGCCAGCAGCACCACCGGCAGGGTGAGCCCGGCGAGCAGGGTGGTGGCCACCACCGAAGCGGTCACCCGATCGGGAGCGAGGTCGTACTCGATGGCCACCACCGCGCAGAACACCGCCGGTGGCATCGCCGACTGGATGATCGTGGCGTCGAGGGCGTCGCCGTCGAGCCCCAGCACCGCCCCGGCCAGGCCGGCCACCGCCGGCGCGACCGCGAGCTTGGCCGCGCCAACCACGGCGATGTCGCCCGACCAGCGCAGCGGTCCGGACTTCACCAGCTGCAGCCCGAGGGTGATGAGCATGACCGGGATCAGGGCGTCGGCGAGCAGACCGATCGAGCGGTCGACGACGACGGGCAGCTCCACGTCGCCGACGTTCACGACCAGGGCCAGCGCGCCGGCGACAGCCATCGGCGCCGCCAGCGCCCGCCCGAGCGCCGTCAGCGGGGACACCGCGCGCGCCTGCGCCAGCCCCACCCCGAGCACCAGTCCCGAGATGTTGATCGTCAGCATCAGCACCCCGGCGATCGGCAGCGCCTGCTCCCCGAGGGCGAAGGCCACGATCGCCAGGCCGGCGTTGCCGACGTTGCCGTAGGCGCTGGTCATGGTGGTGGCTGCGGCCACGTCGTAGGGCGCCCCGGACACCCGCGCCCAGAGCACCGCCACCGTCGCCGCGGCCGCCATGCCGATGATCCCGGCCACCACCAGCCTGACGACCACGGTGCGCTCCAGGTCCGCGCCGGCGAGCACGGCGAACACGAACGCCGGCCCGAAGACGCTGTACGACAGCCGGGACAGGCTGGCCACGTCGATCTCCATCCTGGGCCCCACCAGCGCTCCCAGCGCGACCAGCACCGCCACGGGCGCGAGGACGTCGAAGAGGACGGTGGCCAGCGACACGGCGCAGTCAGCCCGGCGAGAAGCCCGCTGCCAGGCGTCGGAAGAACACGCTGCGGGGGAGCACCTCGTCGCATCCCGCGGCTCGGGCCGCGGCAAGCAGCTCGGTGTCCACGTGGGAGCCGAACCCGATGACCCGGCCGGCGATGCCCGGCACCGCCTCCAGGACGCCCGGGCGGCCGAGATCGACCAGCACCAGCTGGGCATCCACGCGGCCCAGGTCGTCGACGGTCCGCACGATCTCCGCGCCCGCGGCCCGCAGCTTCGACTGGTCCATCAGATCAGGGGCATAGGCGGCCACCCGCACGGTCATCGCATGCCCTCCTCGCGGCGGCGGGCCAGGTGGAGCGCAGCCTTGGCGGCACCCCAGGCGATCCCGGCCCGTTGGACGTCGTCGCCGATCTCCGCCAGCGAGGCCGGGGTGAGCCCGTAGGGGTCGTTCGGGAACGCCCACCGGGCCAGGTCCCGGCGGTGGACCTCCGGCACCCCGAGCCGGTGCAGCACCTCCACGGGGAACCGGGCTGCGTCACGGAAGATCGACAGCGGGGTCGTCCGCTGGCGGTCGATGTCGGTGTGCAGCAGGTCGCCCAGGCGGCGATCGACGAACTCGGCGGCCCGATCCGCGGCGTCCTCGATCATGGGGGCGCTCTCGGCCGGGACCGTCACCCCCTGGGCGGCGGCCACCTCGGCGACGAGTCGCCGGACCCAGGCCGGGGTGGCTTCGACCGAAGCCGCCTGCAGCTCCTCCGATACGGTCACGATGTCGATGTCCGAAGGCGTCACGTCGCCGCTACCTCGATGGAGGATCCCGATGGGGGGCCGACCGCAGCGTATCGAGCCCGGTCCCGGCCAGGAGTCGGTCTGGGACTACCCTCGCCCGCCCGCCCTCGAGCCGGTGGGCCGGCGCCTGCGGGTGGTCTTCGCCGGCCTCGACGTCGCCCACACCACCAGCGGTCTGAGGGTCTGCGAGACCAGCCACGCTCCGGCGTACTACTTCCCTCCCGCCGACGTCCGAACCGAGCATCTCCGACCGGTGGCAGGCGGGTCGTACTGCGAGTGGAAGGGCTCGGCGGCGTACTTCGACGTGGTGGTGGGCGACCGTCGCGCGGCGCGGGCGGCCTGGTCCTACCCCGACCCCTCGCGCCGCTACGGGGCCCTGCGCGACCACGTGGCCTTCTACCCGGGGCTGATGGACGCCTGCTTCGTCGACGACGAGGAGGTCACGCCCATGGACGGCGACTTCTACGGCGGCTGGATCACCTCCGACCTGGCGGGACCCTTCAAGGGAGCGCCGGGAACCCGCCACTGGTGACCGGCCCGGGTGCCGTACCCGGGTTCGACGCCATATGTCGGCGCTGGCTAGCCTCGCGCCGATGTCGAATCGGGTGCGTGGGGGGGCCTGCGCCGTTGTGCTCGCGGTGGTCGCGATGGTGCTGGTCGCGTGGGCGCCCGGGGCCGGAGCCCAGGACGACGACATCGTGCTCCGGGGCACGATCCGTGCCGGCCGCGACGTCGTGGAAGGGGTGGCGGTCACCGTCAACGACGCCGGTGGGAGCATCATCGGCGAGGCCGTGACCGACGCCGAGGGCCGTTGGGAGATCCCCATCCCGGGACTGGGCGAGTACATCGCCATCCTCGACCCGGAGACCCTCCCCGAGGGCATCGGCTTCCAGGCCGGCGCCAGCAACGAGGTGACGGTCAACGTCGACGAAGCCAGAAACCGGGCGGTCGGCTTCCAGATCGAGGCCGGCGGCACCATCATCAGCGTCGATCCCACCTGGAAGCGCCTCCTCAACCGGGCGGTCAGCGGGTTCAAGGTGGGGCTGCTGGTTGCCTTGGCGGCCATCGGCCTGTCGCTCATCTTCGGCGTCACCGGTCTGGTCAACTTCGCCCACTCCGAGATGGTCGCCTTCGGCGCGGTGGTGGCCTTCGGGATCGAGTCCGTGACCGGCTTCACCGGCGGCTTGTTCGTGTTCGCGGTCCTGATCACCCTGCTGTTGGGTGGCCTGCTGGGCTACGGCCTCGAGACCGGCGTCTTCGGGCCGCTGCGTCGCCGGAAGATGACCAACATCTCGCTGATGGTCGTCTCCATCGGGCTGGCGTTCATCATGCGCTACGTCACCCTGATCTACTTCGGCGCCGATCCGGAGACCTACGAGTCATTCCGCATCCAGTCCGGGGTGTCGTTCGGGCCCATCAGCCTGCCCCCGAAGGACTACTACATCATCGGCATCTCGTTCACGGTGCTGGTCAGCGTGGGCGTCCTGCTGCAGCGGACCAAGCTGGGCACGGCCATGCGAGCGGTGGCGGACAACCCCGCGCTCGCCGAGTCCTCCGGGATCGACGTGAACCGCACCGTGATGTGGGTGTGGATCTTCGGAAGCGGCCTCGCTGCCCTGGGCGGGGTCATGCTCGGCCTCACCCAGGTGGTCGAGTGGCAGATGGGCGAGAAGATGCTGCTGCTGATCTTCGCCGCGGTCACCCTGGGCGGCCTGGGTACCGCCTACGGCGCCATGGTGGGCGGGCTCGCCATCGGCTTCGCCTCCGAGACCTCGACGTTCTGGCTCGACAACGACCTGAAGTTCCTGATCGCGCTGGTGGCGCTGGTGGTCATCCTGCTGGTGCGGCCCCAGGGCATCCTCGGCGTCCGGGAACGGCTGGGATAGCCGGCCATGCTGATCCTGGCAGACATCGACGTCGGCAAGCTCCTCGGCGACGCCACCCGCACCGCCGTCGGGGTGCCTGCCGCCACCTTCGCCCTGGCGGCGGTCGGCCTGAACCTCCACTACGGCTTCACCGGCCTGCTCAATTTCGGGGTGGTGGCGTTCATGGCGGCCGGCGCCTACGGCACGGCCATCGTGTTCACCCAGGGCTGGCTCGGCGGCAGCGTGCTGATGGGCATGGCCGCGGGATTCACGTTCGCGATCGCCATCGCCCTGATGATCGGCTTGCCCTCGCTGCGCCTGCGGGCCGACTACCTGGCCATCACCACCATCGCCATCGCCGAGGTGCTGCGGATCTCGTTCCGGTCTCAGCGGCTGCTCGACGTCACGGGCGGGCCGTTCGGGCTGCCGAGCATCGAGGACCGCAACGCCGGGATCTCGTTCAAGGACGTCATCACCATCGACTGGAACCCCCTTCCCGACGGCAGCCACGGGTTCTGGCGCCTCGAGTTCGACGAGCAGACCCTCTGGGTCATGATCCTGGGCTGGGGCGCGGTGGTGGTGGCGTCGATGCTTCTGTGGGGACTCATGCGATCCCCGTGGGGGCGGGTCATCAAGGCCATCCGGGAGGACGAGGACGCGGCCCGGGCCCTCGGCAAGAACGTCTTCGCCTACAAGCTCCAGAGCCTGGTGATCGGCGGGCTCATCATGGCCCTGGCGGGCATGCTCGACGCCTTCGACACCGGCTTCGTCGAGACTCAGCAGTTCCGTCCCCAGACCACGTTCTTCATTTGGACGGTGTTGATCCTGGGCGGCGCCGCGTCGATGTGGGGGCCGCTGGTGGGTGCGGTGACGTTCTGGTTCGTGATCATCTTCGTCGAGGAGCTGCTCCGCCAGATGGTCAACTCCGGCTGGGTGCCCGACTGGCTGCTCCAGTC
>JBFKRY010000029.1:0-28686 GCA_041636995.1 Acidimicrobiales bacterium
GGCGTCGAGCGCAGCGGCGTTGGCGTCGATCACCGTTCCGTCGGTGTCGAGCAGGCCGACGAAGATGAAGAGGCTGTCCATCATGGCGCGCAGCTGGCGCTCGCTGCCGGCCGCGCGGGCCAGGGCCCGGTCACGCTCGAGGACCAGCTCGCGCAGCTCGATCTCGGCCATCACCGCTGCCGCGAGGTCCTGCATCAGCTCGACCTCGTCCGCGGTCCACTCGCGGGGGACCTCGTCGATGACGCAGAAGCTGCCGAGCGCATGGCCTTCGCGGCCGACCAGCGGGATCCCCAGATACGCGATGGCGCCGAGCTCCTCGACGGCGGCGCTCCCCGCGGTTCGCGGGTCGACCCGGGAGTCGGCGATCAGCAGCGGGCCGGTCCCGGCGAGGGCGTGCTGGCAGACGGAGTGCGACAGCGGGGTCTCGCCATGGCCGGCATAGGGCTCGGGCAGCCCGATGCAGCACTTGAAGTGCTGGCGGTCCCGATCGATGATCGACACCAGCGCGACGGGCGTCCCCACCAGCCGCCGGGCCAGGGAGCCGATCCGATCGAAGGACTCCTCCGGGCCCGAGTCCAGCAGGCCGCTGCGGGCCACGGCTGCCAGCCGCGCCGGATCGAGCACCTCCCGCTCGGGCGATGTGTCGGCCACGCCCCGGAACCTACCGCTGGCGGAGCGTCCGGCCCCAGCTCACCTCAGCTGGCGGGCGGCGGCTCCTGCTGCTTGGCGTTGGACACCGACTCCCAGTCGGCGCGGGTGTTGCCGACCGCCGGGATCCCGCCGTTGTCCCGCAGGAGCTTGGCCATGTGCATGAGGTTCCAGGTCATGAACGTGGTGTTCCTGTTGGTGAACTCGTTGTCGTAGCCGATGGGTCGATCCTGGCCTTCGACGATGTCGCCGTAGCTCGGCCCGGGCCCGGCCTCGCCGATCCAGCCGCAGTCGGCCTGGGGCGGGATGGTGTAGCCGACGTGCTGGAGGGCATAGAGGATGTTGGTCGAGCACGCCTTGATGCCGTCCTCGTTGCCGGTGACGATGCAGCCCCCGGTCTTCCCGTAGTACAGGTACTGACCCTCGTCGTTGGTGTCGCCGCTGTAGGCGTACATCCGCTCGATGACCAGGGTGGTCACGCTCGACTTGACGCCGAGCCAGATCGGAGTCCCGAGCACCAGGATGTCGGCGGCCATGATCCGCCGCTGCAGCGCCGGCCAGTCGTCGGCTACGCCGTGTTCGCCGAGATCCTTCTCCATGCCGAAGGCGATGTCGTGCTCGAGGGCGTGGATGACGTCGACGACGACGCCCTCGTCGCGCATGATGCCCGCTGAGCGCTGGACCAGCCGCATGGTGTGGGATGCGGACGGGTCGCGCTTCAGCGAGCAGTTGACGAAGCAGGCGCGCAGCCCGGAGAAGTCGGTCATGTCGTGTCCTTGCAGCCGCGGTGTACAGGCGGGCCGCAGCCTATTGCACGACCGGTCGGGCGATCAGAGCGGGGGCTCCCGGGTCGGGCCCGGGGCCGGTGTGTCAGACCGCAGGCTGCAGGTGGGTGGGGGCCGGCTCGGTGTCCTCGGCGTGGTCGGTCTCGTCGCCGCTGCCGGAGCGCTTGCGGAGGGTGACGAAGACGGCGACCACCATGGCGATGATGGCCAGGCCGAGCACCCGGCGCCGCCAGGGCGAGCGGTCCGGGCCCACGGGCAGCGACTGGACGCCGCCCACGGCGGCGTCGATGGCGTCGCCGGCGATTTCGGCAGCACCGGCGGCAACCGTGGTGGCCACGTCGGTGGCCCGCTCGGCGATGGTGACGGCGGCGTCGGTGGCGGTGTCGATGAGGGTCATGCTGTGGTCTCCTGGGTGTGGTGGTGCGATCGTCGTGAGCAGATGGCGGTGAGCGGGTGCCTCAGGCGGGCGCGCCCGCGGGCTCGCTGGCGTCGACGTGCTCGCCGTGGCTCTCGGCGTGGGCGTCGTCGGTGTCGGGCGAGGCGGCAGCCTCGCCGCCATGCTCGGTGGTCTCGGGATCCGGTTCGGGAGTCACGGCTTCCTTGACCCGCTCGGCGCTCCTGACGAGGTGCCTCACGTCGTTGCTGCGCCGTTCGACGGCCTCGGCGAGCCGGTTGCGGCGCTGGCGGCCCAGCTCGGGGTCCATGAGATACGCAGTCGTCGCGCCGATGGCGGTGGCGCCGACGAGCACCTTCAGCTTCCGTGTGATCTTCATGAGCGCAACGTACCCGACCGGGGGAACCCCCAAACACCCTCGCCGCGTCGTTTGGCCGAGGGGCCCCCGGGGAAGACCGGAGGACGCCCGCCTGGTGCGGTCGACCGGCCGCGGGTGCCGAGGAGAGGAGACGATCCGATGAGCGAAGGACCGAACCCCGCCGAGCCACGGACCGGATCAGACGACGTCGCGCGCGGTGCCGAGACCGTGATCGACGCGCTCGAGACCGCCCGCCGAGAGGGCTACGAGACCCAGTTCGTCGCACGGGTCGGCGGCGACGTGCGCTGCCACTCGTGCCATCGGATCGTCAACGCCGCGGTGCTCGGCGTCGATCGGGTGCGCCGGCTCGAAGGTCCGAGCGACGCCGCCGACGAGCTGATCGTGGTGTGGGTGACCTGCCCCCGTTGCGGATCCCGTGGCGTGATCACCCTCGGCTACGGGCCGAACGCGAGCGCAGAGGATGTGGCGGTGCTACGCCACCTGTCCCTCGATCACGCCGACCACTCACCGGTGCCGTCGGAGCGGCCCGGGGGTGGTGGACGCTGAGCGAAGCTCGCGGCAGCAGACGCCGCCTCGGCTCGCTTCCGCAGCTCGGTCTGCATCCGGCCCAACACCAGAGCGTGGAAGGGGACGACGAGCAGCCAGTACAGTCGGCCCGCCAGGCCGCGGGGGACGAACCGGGCGAGCTGGGTCAGCTCGGTGGTGCCGTCGGCTCGCTCGCACACGTTCCACTCGAGCCAGCCGTAGCCGGGCAGCTTCATCTCGGCGCGGAGCCGCAGCCGGGTCGGGGAAACCTGTTCCACCACGAACAGGTCCACGGCATCGCCGACGACGAGCTCCGAGGGATGGCGCCGGCCCCGCCGCAGGCCCGGCCCGCCCACCACGTTGTCGATGGTCTCCCGCAGGGCCCAGAGGGCGCCCCAGCCGAGCCAGCCGCCCTCGCCGCCGACCGCCGTGACCTGTGCCATGACCGCCGCCGGGGGAGCGTCGACGAGCACGCACCGCTCGTCTTCGAGCACCTCCCCGCCCGACCACTCCGGATCCCACGGGCTGGGCACGGCCATCGATCCGGCGAACCGGCTGCTGGACCATCGAGTCGGGATGTCGAGGTCGCGGACTGCAGTGAGGGCGGCCTCGAGCGCGGCCTCCACGCCCAGGGGCCGATGGTCGATGATCCGGGTGAGCGATCGATCCCGCACGACGACGTCGTTCTGCAGCCCCAGCACCAGCTCCTTGGCGATGTCCCCGGGCAGCGGGGTCACCAGGTCCACCCACAGCGACGACAGCCGCGGCGTGAGCACGGGCACCGGCAGGATCAGGCGTCGCCGCAGCCCGGCAACCCGGGCGTAGGCCTGCAGCAGCTCGGCGTAGGTCACCACGTCGGCGCCGCCGATCTCCCAGACGCCAGCGGTGTCGAGGCGGCCGATGACCGACATCAGGTTCTCGAGGACGTCGTCGATGGCGATCGGTTGGACCACCGTGGTCTGCACCCAGCGCGGTGTCACCATCACCGGGAGCACCTCCACCAGACCCCGCAGCATCTCGAACGAGGCGCTCCCCGAGCCGATGATGACCGCGGCCCGCAGCTCGGCCACCGGGACCGGGCCCCGGGCGAGCAGCCGGCCCACCTCGTGGCGGCTCCGCAGGTGCGGCGACAGGTCGTCGTCGGGGTCGCCGAGCCCGCTGAGGTAGACGATCTGGTCCACGCCGGCAGCCGTCGCCGCGGAGGAGGTGTTGTCCGCGCAGGCGCGCTCGACGGCCTCGAAGTCGTCACCGCCCAGGCTGTGTACCAGGTACACGATCACGTCCACGCCCGCGAAGGCCTCGGGCAGCGAGTCCGGCACGGTCAGGTCGCCCTCCACCACCTCGATCCGATCCCGCCACGGACGGTCTGCCAGCTTCGCCGGCGTCCGGGCCAGACAGCGGACCCGGTGGCCGGCGTCGAGCAGCGGGGTGATCAGGCGACCGCCGACGTAGCCGGTGGCGCCGAGGACGAGCACCCGCCGGGCTCCGGCGGCGTCTGGTGTCGGGGAGGCCACGGGGACAGCATGCCCCGGCCATCAGCACCCCGGAAACCGGCACCCGGTGGATGCGTTCCAGCCGCCGGCCGCAGACGCGCCTGGCCGGGGGTGAGCGCAACCGCCGACGACCACTACGATCGGGCCGCCCCGAGAAAGGCCACCAATGACCCCCGTCGACAGCCACGCCGATGTCAGCATCGTCCTCCCCGCGGATTCGAGGTTCGTCGCCACCGCTCGCGTCACCACCGCCAGCCTCGCCGCCGAGCTCGACTACACCGTCGATCAGATCGACGAGCTGCGGGTGGGCGTGGACGAGCTCGTGGCCCTGCTGATCGAGTGGGCCGAGGACCACGACCTGCCCCGGGTGGAGCTGCGCTTCCGGATCAGCGCCGACGAGCTCGTGATCGAAGGCTCGGTGGTGGACGGCTCGGGTCAACCTGGCGGGGACGGGTCTCCCGCGGGCGAGAGCCTCGACGTCCTGACCCGCCAGATCCTCTCCAGCGTCGTCGACGAGTACGAGATCGCGGCCGGGCGGGGCCGGATCCTCAAGCGGCGGGATCCTGCGTGAGCGAGCGCCCGTCACCAGAGGCCATCGACGACCTCTTCGAGGAGTACCAGCGAACGCGGCGGCGACGGACACGCAACCAGCTCGTCGAGGCCCACGTGGGCTTCGCCCACCACCTCGCAGCCCGGTATCGCAACCGGGGTGTCCCCGACGACGACCTGCGCCAGATCGCGCTGCTGGCGCTGGTCACGGCGGTCGACCGGTACGACCCGTCGGTGGGCGCGGCGTTCACGAGCTTCGCGGGGCGCACCATCGAGGGGGAGATCAAGCGCCACTTCCGCGACGCCGCCTGGTCGGTGCGGGTGCCCCGTTCGACCAAGGAGATGCACCTGCTCGTCCGCCGGGCCAGCGACGAGCTGTCGCACCAGCTGGGCCGGTCGCCCACCGTGCGCGAGGTCGCCGCCCACCTCGACGTCGATCAGGACGCCATCGTCGAGGCCCTCGGCGCGTCGGCGGCGTTCACCCCGACCACCCTCGACGTGTCCTCGCCCGGTGAGGACGCCGATCCCGACCGGTCGTCCCGGCTGGCGTCGACCGACCGCGAGCTCGAGGATGCGCCGGAGCGGGTCCTGGTCGAGCAGCTGCTGGACTCGCTGCCCGAACGCGAGCGCGAGATCGTCAGGCTGCGGTTCTACGAGGATCTCACCCAGACCGAGATCGCGGAGCGGGTGGGGGTGAGCCAGATGCACGTCTCCCGGCTGTTGCGACGGTCGTTCACGCTGATGCGCCAGCAGGCCGAGCACGCCGTGGAGCCCTGATGGAGCTCCGGTTCAGACCGAAGCTGCGCGCCCTCCAGCCCGCAGCGGTGGCCGACCGGATCCGCCAGAGCCTCTTCGCCATCCCGTTCCTCTGTCTGCTGGTCGGCGCGGGGATGGCCGAGGTGATGATCCGGCTCGACCGCAACGAGGCCGGCGCCTGGCTGCCCGACGCCTACGAGACCAGCGCGGAGAACGCCCGGGCGGTGCTGGGTGCCATCGCCACGGGGACGATCACCGTGGTGACCCTGGTCCTCACCCTCACCCTGGTCGCGATCCAGCTGGCTGCGGGCCAGCTCTCGCCTCGGACGATCGTCAACTTCCTGAACGACCGGTTCCAGCAGGCCACCGTCGGGGTGGTGATCGGGACCGCCACCTACAGCCTGCTCGGGCTCCGCGCCCTGCGGGTGGCCACCGACGGCGCGGTGTCCCAGCCGCCGGACCTGACGGTGCTGGTCGCGGTGCTCCTCACGGTCCTGTCGCTGGTGATGCTGGTGGTGAGCGTGGATCGGACAGCCAACCGGCTGGCCGTCGGGACCATCGTCCACGATCTGGCCGAGGAGACCTGCCGCCTGGTGAAGGAGAAGTACGCCGGCAACCAGGGCCCGGTCGACCAGGAGCTGCCCGGGCTCCTGGTGGCCGAGGTCCCCGCCGAGTGGGAGGCGAAGTCCTCGGTCTCGGCCGACCATGCCGGCTGGGTGCAGCACATCGACGAGGAGGCGCTCATCGAGGCGCTCCCCGATGAGGCTGCGGTCCGCCTGCTCCATCCCGTGGGCACCTTCGTGCTGGGCGACATGGTGCTCGTTGAGCTCGACACCGACGACATCGACGACGAGCGGGCCTCGGACATCCGCAAGTCGATCGTCCTGGGCGACCACCGCACGATGCAGCAAGACGTCTCCTTCGGCCTCGTCCGGCTCACCGACATCGCCCTGCGGGCCCTGTCACCCGGGGTGAACGACCCCAACACCGCACGGGAGGTGGTGCTTCGCATGGGTCAGGTCATCGGCGTGCTCCAGGAGCACTCCCTGGCCGACGGCGACAGCGAGGTGGTCGGCCACTCCGTGGTCAGGTGCGGGTTGCCCGACCACGACGATTTCGTCCACGGCGCCTTCGATCCGATCCGGCGGGCCTCCTCGTCGCAGGTCTCGGTGCTCGAGACCATGCGCCGCACGCTGCTGGTGCTCGAGCACGAGAACCAGCGCCGATCGCTCCCCGGCTCGCTCGTCGAGATCCGGCGGCAGCGCGAGCTCGTCGAGCAGGCGCTCTCCGAGCTCGCCGGGGAGGACGGGCGCATCGGGTCGAGCGACGCCCTGCCGAAGTCGATGCCCTGACGGAGCGGGTGCGGGTCAGGCGGTCGGATCCAGCTCGAACACGGTCTCGACCGCGACCCAGTGATCGCCGCGGATCACCTGGGCCTCGTCTGCGACCGCCTTGACGATCCCCAGACCTCGCCCGCTCCGGGCCAGCGGTTCCTCGGGCCACGCCCAGGTCTCGGGAGCCGGGACCTGGTGGGGCTCGGCCTGGTTGGTGACGACCAGGGTGATCGCCGTGTCGTCCATGCGGCACGACACCTCGATCGGGCCGCCGCCGTGCCAGCGGGCGTTGGTCATCAGCTCGCTGCCGGCGAGGGCCACGTCGTCGACCCGGCGGACCGGCGCGCCCCGGTCACGCAGCCACGAGGCGATGCGCGCCCGAGCGTTGCCGATGGACTCGTCGAGGACGAAGCTCAGCGTGTCCGCGTGCGGACCGCTCGCGGTCGAGCATGGCACGTTCATCGTCGGCTGCCTTCCCGGTGGTCGCGGTTCCCAAACCGCTCCGCCGGGTCCTTCCCCGCTGCTCAGGCGATGTGCAGGTGCTCGCGGAGCCCGGTGATGTCGAAGAGGCGGTCGACCGCGTCGCTGGTGCCGCTCAACACCAGCTTGTGGTCGCTGGACTCGAGCTCCTGGTGTGCGGTCACCAGCGCTCGCAGTCCCGACGAGTCGATGAAGTCGACACCGGAGAGATCGAGGGTGACGTCGCCGTCGAGGCCGACACCGCGAAGCCGCTCCAGCAGCTCGGACGCGGTGTGCGCATCGACAACGCCGTTGGCTGCGAGGGATCGGTCGGCGATGGCTTCGATCGACAGGCGTGAAGGCTCCGGGCTCATTGCGCCCGTAGCCTACCGCCGAGAGCCCCGCAACCTTCACGAGTCCGTGAGGCTGCGGGGCTGATCGGGGGGTGAGGGGGTCGCCGGGATCAGGCAGCCCGCCGCAACGCCACGATGAGCTCGTCCTTGTTCATCTGGGAGCGCCCCTCGATGTCGGCAGCCTGGGCCCGCCGGTAGAGCTCGTCCTTGGTGAGGTCCTCGTAGGACTCGCCGGTGGGTGCCGAGTCGCTGGAGACCACCCGCTCGGCAGCCTCGACGGCGTCGACTGTCTTCTCGCGGGCGGCGCGGGCCGTGTCGCGGACGGCGTCGATCATCTCGTCGGTCTCGTCGTCGATGGCGTCGCGGGTGCGCCGGGCCTGGGCGCTGGCCTGGCCGGCGACGGTCTTCATCGCGGTAGCGGCGGTGTCGGCGGTGCGGCCCCCGGCCCAGCGAGCGGTGCCGGTCACGGTCCGAACGGCGGTGTTGGCGGTCCCGCTCATCGAGCGCGCCGATGCCCGCCACGCGGCGAAGGCGCCTCCGGCCGCGGCGAGCATCTGCTCGGTGATGGTGCGCTGCAGCCGCAGCATGGCGGCCGGCAGGGCCGGCAGCCTGTGCTCGAGCTCGTCGAGCCTGGCGTCGATGACTTCGATGGTCTGGTTCATGTGGGGTTTCCCTCCGTCTCGGTGCCGCGGTGGCATATCCCTGTAGCCGGGTCGCCAAACACCGAACCGGCGTGACCCCTGTCTCGGCACCGTGGAGGTTTGGCGGGCGCCGGCCGGGGTAGAGCAAGCGCCATGAGTGGTATCTACGAAGAGCTGCGTGCCGACCACGAGATCCAGCGCGACCTGATCGCACAGTTGGTGGAGACGCACGGCGACACCGACGAGCGCCGCAAGCTGTTCGACCGGCTGCGGACCGAGCTGACCGCCCACGCCGCCTCCGAGGAGCGGTACTTCTACGTGCCCCTGATGGAGCACGACCGCAGCCAGGACAAGGCCCGGCACAGCGTCTCCGAGCACAAGGAGCTCGACGACTTCGTCGAGCAGCTCGAGGAGTACGACATGTCGGGGTCTCAGTGGCTGCAGACGGCACGGGACCTGCAGGAGCGCCTCACCCACCACCTCGACGAGGAGGAGCACGAGGTCTTCCAGGTGGCCGGCAAGGTGCTCTCCGACGACGAGGAGCGGCGGCTGGCCGACGAGTACCGGGCGATGATGACCGAGCAGCGCTCGGGCTGACGGCAGGCCCCGCGAAGGGGATCGGCTCCCGGGAGCGCCGGGGGCCAGCTCGCCCGACGAGAGGACACCCATGTCTGTGACCGATGACGTCGACGCACAGGAGGCGGCCCGGCCGGCGCTGCGATACGGGTGGATTGCCAAGGGCCTGCTGTTCGTGATCATCGGCGGCCTGGCCGTCGAGATCTCCCGCCAGGGGTATGCCCGCCAGGACGCAGACCAGACCGGCGCGCTGGCGACCCTGGCCGATGCCCCGCTGGGGCGCATCCTGGTGGGCGCGGTCTCGGTGGGTCTGCTGCTCTACGCCGCGTGGCAGGTGTGGGCCGCGGTGGTGCAGGACAGCGACGGCCCGATCCACGTGTTCAAGCGCATCGGCTGGGTGGGCCTGGCCCTGGTGTACGGGCTGCTGGCGATCACCGGGCTCCAGATCGCGATCGGCGGCGGGTCGGGCTCCGGGCAGGGGGACTCCAGCGACAATCCCACGTCGCCCACCGGCCTCACCGCGCGTCTGTTCGAGATCCCCGGCGGCCGGCTGCTGGTGGTCGGAGTCGGTCTCGGCACCGCCGCCGTGGGCGTCTACCAGCTCGTCAAGGGCGCTCGGGGCGACTTCTTCGGCGACATCGAATCCGATGATCTGTCTCGCAGCCACCGGTTGGCGCTTCGCGTGCTGGGCACGATCGGTTTCGCCGCGCGTGCGCTCATCCTGGGAATCGCCGGCTGGTTGTTCGTGGACGCGGCCCGCCGCTACGACCCCGACCGAGCTGCCGGCATCGACCAGTCGCTGCGGACGCTGTCATCGGCGCCGCTGGGCCAGGTGCTGCTGGCCGCCTGCGGCATCGGGCTCGCCGCCGCAGGGCTCTACGACGTGGTCACCCACCGGCGCCAGCGCATCGACCAGATCTCCGAGGCATGACCCACCGACGCGGTGGGCCCGGTGGGCCGGGCCAGCCGGCGACGTCGGCTACCAGGCGCACGGTGAGCTGGGATAACCGCAGCGGTTCGTGTAGTAGAAGTACGCCCGCAGCATCTCGAGGTCGGTCGTGAGCTCGAAGACGTGCGTCTCGTTCGTCATCTTCTGCTGGCCGGTCGCCTTGGCGACGGTGAGGAACTGCACCGCGACTGCGACGTAGCGGCCGTTGGCGATGATGTCGTCGACCACGAAGCCGCCCGGGGTGTTGCCGTCGACCCATCCCAGGTAGCCCTGGCGCATCTTCTCCCGCAACACCGGAACCGCGGTCGTGTCACTCGAGAAGTTGATGGCCTCGACGTCGGGTGCCAGCGGCCGGAGGAAGCCGTCGACGTCCTGGGCGACGTAGGACTCGTACCAGTTGCGAACCGTCTGCGTCATCGCAGCGTGGTTCGCCTGGTCTGCGCAGTCGGTGACGAAGAACAGCCGCGCGATCGCTCGCCCGTCGGGATCGGTGTTGGCTGCGGTGATCGTCGGCCACGAGCTCCAGCTCGGCGCCACGTCCGTGGGCACCGGGTCATCCGCTTGGACGGGCGGGGCGGAGAACGCGGTGTTGAGGACGCGGGCCCCGACGGCCTCGGCCGTTGCGGGGATCACGTCGAACAGGTCGAGGCGCATGGTGCCCGTGGCATCGCAGAGGGTTCGCAGCCAGGCGACCAGCTCCGCCTTGCCGAGCGGCGAGTCGTCTGCATCCGGCACCACGGCCACCAGGTCGTCGGCGAGGAGCGCAGCAGCCGCGTCGACGTCTTTGCCGGCGATGGCGCTCGTCAGCTGCTCCAGCAGCGCTGCCGGACGGCCGGGGGCCGGGCTCGGTCCTGTCATGCCGAGCTCGTCGAGGCCTGCGGCGACGGCATGGTGGCGCCGACCTTGCGGCACCAGGCATGCAGCAGCTGGCGGCGGCTGTGCGACAGGTCGCGTGTGGGCGGCATGTAGCGCACCGACCGCCAGTTGTGCCTGGACGTGGCCTCGATGATGTAGGGCGCGAAGCGGGCGACCTCCTCCTGGTCGTCCAGCGCGATCTTGTTGTTCATCGCGGGGAACAGCAGCGCGTAGGTCCGCAGCACCTGGCTGTACACGACGTCCCACGTGAGCAGGTCGTTCGCCTCCGGCTCGGTGGCTGCGGGGTCCACGAAGTACTCCGAGTAGTCGTCGGCCGGGAGCACCCGCACGCTGATCTGGGGGGCCCACGTCACCACGAATGTGGTCGGTGGATAGGCGAACGAGCCGTAGTTGGCCGGCGGGAACCCCTCGGCCGGGGGGTTGCGCTCACCCTCGACGTGGAAGGTCAGGAGGTAGGCACCGGCCTCGGCGGTCGAGACGGTGATCGGTTCGCCGGGCCGCAACGGCGTCGACCGAGCCACCGCAGGCCCGGGCCGCTGGATGGGGGCGCTGCGGTACTGCCACGCATGGATCGGTGGACACTCCGAAGCCTCGAGGCGCTCGCCCCGGTGATAGACCGACACGCTGATCGGCTCGTCCACACCCTGGCTCAGGAACTCGTCGTCGCGACCGTGCTGTTCTGCATAGACCGCCAGCTGATCGGTCACCACGTAGTAGTCGACTTCATCGAGCACCGTGCCGAGCTGGGTGCTCTCCAGCTGCAGGCGAGCGTCGGGCCGATCGAGCAGCGCCGCGGCGCGTCCGTCGGCGGCTGCAGTCAGGTCGAAGTCGAACAGCCAGCCCCGGGCATCGCCCCGGATGGCGTCGAGATAGTCGACGCTGCCGATCTCGGCAACGCGTTGGCCAGTGCTGTCGCCGTCGCAGACCACCTGCAGCGCGACCGGGCCGAAGTCGAACTTCGGATTGACGCGTCCGCTGACGTACGCGTCGGGGAAGGAGCCCGAGAAGTCGACCGACAGCCAGCTGCCGTGCTGGCTGGCAACGGCCGGAGCGAGGGCGATGCCGTTCCCGTCGCCGTTGTTGAAGACCTTCGGTGACGTCGGGATGTCCTGCTGTCGCGAGATCAGCTGTCGGCCCGGCGGCATCGCGATCGGCTCGCCGGCGTGGTACGGCGCCAGGGTGCCGACCACGTCGAGGGTCTTCGGGTTCTGGCGCCGATTGCGGTAGTAGTCCTCGAGCACCTCGGGGCGCGCGGTGGCCGGATCGTCCAGCAGCGGCAGCGAGATGTAGTACCGCATCACGATGCCCTCTTCGAAGCCCGGAAGGGCGACGTCCGCGCCGGTGACGACGTGGTACACGTAGCTCCCCGAGCCGTCGTCTTCGACCAGGTTCACGTTGCGGTAGAAGTTGATCCAGAGCCCGACGCCCTTGCTCACCTGGCCACCGCTGATGAAGGTGGCGTGCGGCGACGCAAGTTCGAAGCCCTCCACGAAGAACTGGGTGGCCGGCGGCGACCCCTCCGGGTTGACGTCGGTGATGTTGCCGTAGAAGCCGAGCGTGGCCCCGAGCACCTCGGTGAGGGGCTCGTCCGCACATGGCTCCACGTACGCGCGACCGGGGGCGGTGGTCACGCCGACCACCGTGATTCCCACTGCTGTGGAGCTCATGTCGCCGTAGTAGTTCCACTCCGACGGCATGATCGCCTCGGTGGCACCGTCGGGCGTGTCGAACTCCTGGGCCTGCTGGATCCACTCGACGAACTCGTGGTCGGACAACCCGTATCGGTCGACCTGGACAGGCGTGCTCTCGAGCAACCCCATCGGTTGGCCGGCACGATCGCCGAACGAGCTGGGCATCAGGGCCTGGCTGCTCCCGGGTTGGGCGTAGTCGTCGTTGTTGGCAGTACCGGGGTTCAGCCGCAGCCGTCCCGAGAAGTTGATACGGGGATAGTGGAAGACGCTCATCGACCCGCGCCCTCAGCCTCGTCGCAGGCCCGGCGCTGCCGGGCGTCCGGTCCGCAGCGGGCTGTCCGGCTCGTTCACGCTGTCCAGGTACTCGTCGTAGCGCTCCAGGATGCTGCGCTTGCCGGCCGACAGGGTGCGCGTCGGGGGCATGTAGGCCGAGGTGTCGAAGTTGGCCGGGTCGGTCACCTCGAGAATCCGGCCCCGCCAGGCCTGGAACCGCTGGGGGGTCCCGATGAAGTCCATGACGGGGTACATCAGGTGGAAGGTCTCGTACACGTTGTCGAAGACCCAGGCGTTGACCTCGTCGACGGTCGGCGCGGTCGCCAGGTAGGACTCGAAGGCGGCGAGATCGTGGCTGTCGTAGGGGTACAGGCGCACCGCTGCGTAGCCCGCTGCGGTCATCGAGACCGGCGGGTTCCCGTTCGAACCGTCCGGCACGTCGAGGCCGGCCAGCCCGGTGATCGGGTTCTCGGGGCTCAGCCCGCTGCCTGCGACCAGCGCGCTGGCCACCGGGTAGAAGACGAGCGTCGACAGGGCGCCGATGGTGGTCGCGTTCGCTCCCGAGACGCCCCGCAAGCCCGCGGTCACCGTGCCCGCGGTGGCGTCGATCATCGTCTGGCTGTCGACGTCGATCCACTGACCGGCCGGTGTCCGGTAGGACACGATCAGCTGGCGCCGGTCACCGGTGAGCAGCGCGAACTTCTCGTCGTACTGGGCGACGACCAGGCCGATCTGCTCGATCGGCAGGGCGCCGAAGCTGCGAACGTCGATCGTGAACCGTGTGCTCGGTTCCTCCTGACCAGCCGCGGGTTCTCCCACGTAGAGGCCCCGGGTGTCGGTCTGGGCGTTGAGCGCGTTCTCCGACAGCGCCACCTCCTGGCGGGAGGGCCACGAGCTCGGCGGCTCATCGGCGTCGAAGGTGTAGGTGTTGGCCCTGAGCACCAGCGGGTTCGAGTCGAACTGGTCCCGGGTCAGCTGCTGGCCCCCGACCGGCAGCAGACTCGACGTGTTCACGTCGATCAGCCCCGCGGTCCGCACGTACTCGCTCTCGAAGGTGCCGGCATCGTCGACGATCGTCGCCAGCGCGTTGTACTCACCATCCAGCACGATGCCCAGCTCGACGGGGCCGTAGGGGGCGAACCGACCGGTGCTGTCCAGCTCCGGGATCGCGGCGCACAGATCGACGGTGATCCGGTCGAAGTCGTCGTCTCGCTCCACGGTGGCCACGCCGAACGGGTAACCGGTCCCGGCGGGCACCTGCGGGGGCTCGGGGGCGTGCGCCTGCGGGTAGAGCGGTTGGGGCGGAGGAGCGCCCGCTGGCTGGTTCGGCAGGATCACCGGCAGCAACATGCGTCCGCCGGGAACGGTGACCAGGTCGCCGTCGTCCCAGACGCCGAGCCAGCCCACCAGCCGGCTGTAGGCCCGGTTGCAGGGTGGCGGTGGCGGCTCGGCGATCAACCCCTGCTCGTAGCGCGCCAGATCGGCGAAATACTGGATGTAGAGGCGCCGGATCTTCATCATGCCGGGGAACTGATCGTTGCCCTGCGATCCGAAGTAGGGGCCGTTGAAGTACCTCGTGTCGTACGCGACCCAGCGCAGCATGACGCCCGAGGCCTCTTCGGCCGCGGCCCGCAGCTCGGCGAGCACGGGCGAGTCACCGGCCCAGTCGATCTCGCTCTTGGGGAGGACGGTCTGGAACACCGTCGAGGCGATGCCGGCGATCATCAGCCCGCCGTCGGCGTTCAGGTTGCGGTTGAAGTAGAGCCAGCGGGCGTGCATCCGCTCCGCCAGCGGTCCCGCGAACCCGGTGGACCCGTCGCCGAGCCGGAGGTCGTCGGCGAAGATCTGGGAGGTGAAGGGCGAGGTCGGGTCGATGTCGATCAGCTTCGGGCTCGCGCCGAACGGCCCGGCTGGTGGCCCGGTGTTGAACTGGAGCTCGAGACCGACCGGGACGCCCGACTCCGAGTACCCGCCGTCGGAGCCGGTGTAGCCGCTCACGGTCGTGGTGCCGTCACCCGTCGGCTTCGAGAAGACCGGTTGACCCGGGTCGTCGGGATTGGGCGGCTGCTGCAGGACCGGTTGCTCGGCGGTGACGAACCCGCACTCCATGCCGCCGAAGAAGTTCCATTCGCACGGTGCGAGCGACTTGTCGGGGCCGACGCTGAAGCTGTCGTCGAACGACCACTCGCGGAAGTTCGCCTGGGTGACCGGACGGCCCTCGAAGTACTGCTGCTTCAGCCAGGGCCAGTTCGGGGTGGCGGACGCTGCGTCGTACGGGATCAGCGGCGGCTTGTTCTGCGACGGGTCGCTGTAGTCGTCGTTGTTGTAGGTGCTGGGATTCCAGTAGAAGTGGCCGTCGAAGTAGAGGCGGGGTAGGGCAACGGTCGACATCGCCGCCTCTCAGCCCTGCTCGGCGACGTATTCGAACGTCGGGCCCGGGGCGAACTGGGTTCCGGGGACGGTGCCGGTGTTGCGCAGCAGCGCGGCCTGGTGCTGCAGCTGCTCCATCATCCCCGTGGCCACCGGGTACACGTCGGGTTGGGGGCTCGACAGGGTGGCCTGGAGGGCATCGAGCATCCGGCTGTAGGACTGATTGAAGGCGTCGTTGGCTCGGCGTTGCTCCGGCGTGTAGCTGCCCAGGTTGGTCCGGGGTGAAGCGATGACGGGGTACACGTCGGTCGCCGGCTTCAATCGGCCGTCGCGGATCGCGCTCCGCACCTCCTCGAATCGCCAGTAGTGCGCCAGCTCGTGGTAGCCGTCGTCGTGCGTGTTCTGGTTCAGACCCTCGCCCTGGTCGAGGATCTCCGTTATCGCGTCGGTGGCCGTCGCCTGCGACGTGACCGCGAAGAGCCGGCCCGCTCCCGGATTGTCCCAGGGCGCCAGTTGCCTGCCGCCGGCGTAGGCGGCGTCGTCGGTGGGCAGCAGCCCCTCGACGTACTCCTCGTAGAACTCGCCGATGGTCGGTCCCTCCGGATCGTCCCAGCTCGGCAGCTCGATGTGGCACATCATGTCGATGGCTGCCTCGTCCAGCGGAAGGAGATCGACGTCCACCCCCCAGCCGTCGGGGTTGTCGACGGTACGCAACAGCTTCCCCGGGAACTCGGGGAGGTAGGGGGGTTCGGTGAAGCAGGGCGTGCCACCCAAGGCGTTGAGGAGGTTCGAGGCCAGCCCCATGTGGAGCATCTCCTCGAGCACCACCGCCATGATGTTCGTTCGCGCCGCCTGGCCGGCGGCGGAGCCGCCGTCGCTCATCGGCTTGATGGACCAGCACGGATACAGATACGTCGGCAACGTGGTCAGCTCGGTGGCCACCGCCGACCGGACGTTGTCGACCAAGGCGTCGTTCGACGACATCGGCCCCCCTTCCGCTGTTGGAGCGAGCGGCGCGTCAGGCACCGGCCGCTGCGGTGGTCAACCTACCACTCCGGGACTCGACGAGCCGCCGAGAGTCGCGGCGCGGCGCGGACGGGGGTCAGGGGCCGGGCCGTCGGCTCTTCTCAGGAGCGCAACGCCTCGATCAGCTCGTCCTTGGTCATGTCCGAGCGGCCCTCGATGCCGAGCTCCTGGGCCCGCTCGTACAGATCGTCCCTGGTCCACTCCTCGTAGGGCGGGGACTCGCCGCCCTTCCGGGCGGTCTCGGTGCGGTCGCTGTTCGCGATGGCTGCGGCCTTGCTCTTGCTCATGCCGTCCTCGCGCAGCGACTCGTACTGCTCGTCGTCCTTGATGCTGGGGCCGTGGTCCTTGGCCATGGTCGGCGATCCTCTCGATCCGGGGTCGGGGTGCAGGTGGAGGGGCGGTCAGGAGGCGATGGCGGGCCGGTAGCCGGCGGTCGCATCATCAGCCGCCCCGCGACCCGCGGCGATCTGGCACAGGGCCGCGGCGGCGAGCTCGAGTTCGCAGGCGCGGCGTCTCATCGCCCGCTCGAGGGGTGCCAGGCTGGTCGGGAGATCGAGCGCCCGCTGGCGGACCCGCTGTGCCCGGTCGAGGCGGTCGTCGGCCATGGCCCGGTAGCGGGCCGGGTCCACCGCGGCCGGGCAGGCTTCGGTCGTGGTCTCGAACGTCATCTCGCGGTCTCCTGCGTCGGTGGGTGAGCGCTTCCGGCCGCGGCGAGCCACGACGGATGCGCCAGAGCTGTACCCGCCCCGCTGCCGGCAGAAACCAGCGCCCTCGCCCCGACGTTTCATCTGGTCGCCCGGTGGATAGATTTCGCGCCACGAGGCCCGCCGCGAGGCCTACGCTTCTCGCTAGCGGGCAGCAACGCCATCCTCGGACGACTCCCCGTCGCCCACATACGTCGAGGTCCCCCTCCCATGGCCCTCTCGCCCACTCGCTCGAACCGCATTCTCCACAGTCGACGGCTCGAACCACTGGCCGGCAACGGCTGGGCCCAGATCTTCCTGGTCGGCTTCGCCCTGACCTGCTACCTGGGGCTGCGCATCCTCGTCGAGGGTTCGCCGAGGGAAGCCGTCGGGAACTCCGAGCAGCTGCTGGCCGTCGAGCGGGCGCTGGGCCTCGACTGGGAGCGGGAGATCCAGCGGTGGGTGCTCGACCACCCGGGCTGGGTCACCTTCTGGAACGGTGTCTACCAGTACCTCTACTGGCCCTCGGTCGCCCTGGCCCTGGTGGTGCTGTGGCTCCACGACCGGAGCCGGTATCTGCTTCTCCGCAACGCCCTGTTCGTGTCGGCGGCGGTGGGGATCGTGATCTTCGCGGTCTTCCCGGCGTCGCCCCCCAGGTTCATGCCGGGCTACGTGGACACCCTGGCCCAGGCTGGTCAGCGCACGTTGGGCGCCGACTCGCCCTGGGCCAACGCATACGCGGCGGTGCCGAGCTTCCACGTCGCCTGGCCGGCGATCGCCGGGGCCGTGGTCAGCCAGATCTGCCGGGTGCCGTTACTGGCCCTGGCCTGTCACGTGCCCGCAACTCTCATCGCTGGCGCAGTCATCGTCACCGGCAACCACTTCGTGCTCGATGTGATCATCGGGCTGGTGGTGGTGGGTGTGGCCCACGCCATCGTCCGGCCCGCCCACCAGGCGGTTCGGGTCCCGTCGATAGCATCCTGAGCCACCACCCGGATGTTTGAGCCCGGGCGTTTCCGGGCAGAGACCGAGTCATGGAAGCTCTGTTCTGGATACTCGTAGTCGTCGTCGCGCTGGCGTTGGTTGCAGCGGTCATGGTCGAGATGCGTCGTCGCCGCGTCGGCGACGTGGTGACCGAGCCCGCCCCGCCTCACGTGGTCCCCGATCCCGCCGGACCCGAGAACCCGATCCAGCGCCAGATCCGGCGCGAGGGTGGTCGGGTCTGAAAGCTGTTCGAGCGGCTAGCTTGGAGACCAGCGACGCCGAACAGAAACCAGGTTGACGATGGACTGGTACCTGCCGCCCGACCACGGGGCGGCATCACAGCTCCGTGAAGAGGTGCGCCTCTACCTCGAGCGCCACTCCGCGCCCGACACCGATGTCGCCGGAGCGGTGCTGGCTTTCTCCGAGCTGCTGACGAACGCCATCGAGCACTCCGGGCACGATGTCTGGGTCTCCCTCGACTGGACCGCGCGCAAGCCCACCGTGACCATCCACGACATCGGGCCCGACTTCGAGGTCATCCCCACGGTCGCCGGCATCGACCAAATCCAGGGACGGGGCCTGATGATCGCGTCGCACCTCACCGAGGAGCTGCGCGTGGCGTCCAAGCGCGCCGGCGGGAACCGGGTCAGCGCCGTCCTCGACGTCGAACGCAGGGAGATGTCGAGCCACGACCCGCCCACCCGGATCCAGGGGCGACTGCCGGAGCTCGACGAGGCCCGCTCCGGCTTCTTCGAGCGCGAGGCGTTCCTGCGGGCGCTCGTCGTCGAGCTGGCCCAGTCGGTCGACCTCCAGCACGGTCCCAGCGCCGCAGAGGCCGCCATCGCCCAGGTCGGCGCCAACGTGGGTGCCCGCATGGAGGACTCCTACCGCGCCCACGACCAGGTCGAGGGACCGCTGAAGTTCGAGCAGATCGCCGACTTCTGCGTCGACCTCAAGCGGGCGATCAACGGCGACTTCTACATCATCTCCGCGGACGCGGAGCGGATCGTGCTCGGCAATCGCCGCTGTCCTTTCGGCGACGTGGTCCGCCGGGCGCCGAGCCTCTGCCGGATGACCAGCAGCGTGTTCGGGGGCATCGCGGCCCGGAACACCGGCAACGAGGTGGCCGTGCACCTCGAGGAGCGCATCGCCGTCGGTGACCCCGAGTGCCGCGTCACCATCTGGCTGAGCACGCCTCCGGCGGAGTCGGCGCCGTTCGTCCACCACTACTCCCCGCGCCAGGCCGACGACTGAACCGGACGCCCCGGCGTCCGACTAGGCGGCGCTCGACAACCGGTCCGCCCTCGGACGTCCGGCACGCCAGAGCCAGAGCGCGCCGGCGCTGGCTGCGGCCGCCGAGGCCACCAGGACTGCCAGCTTCGCATCGGCCACCAGGATCTCGTCGTCGAAGGCCAGCTCGGTGATGAACAGTGACACCGTGAAGCCGATGCCGGCCACCATGCCGATCCCGCCAACCTGGCTCATGGTCGAGTCGCTCGGGAGCGCCGCCACTCCGAGGCGCTGGGCGAGCCAGGTGGCTGCGAGGATGCCGACCGGCTTGCCCACCACCAGACCGGCGACGATGCCCAGCCCGGCGTCGCTGGTCGCGGCGTCGGCCAGCGTGACGGTCGACACCTCGATCCGGGCGTTGACGAACGCGAACAGGGGGAGCACCAGGAACGCCGACCAGGGATGCACCAGGTGCTGGAGGCGCTCGGCCACCGGGATGGTCTCGCGGGCCTCGAAGATGGTGCGGCGGATGGCGTCGAAGCCGGACTCCTCGTCCACCACGGCATGGTGGGGCTCGGGTCGCAGCGGACGGGCGGGCGTGAGCAGTCCGAGCACCACCCCGGCGATGGTGGCGTGGACCCCCGACTCGTGGGTGGCCAGCCAGCAGCCGGTGCCCAGGACAACGTAGGCGGGCACGTACCACACCCGCAGCCGCTGCAGGACCACGATCAGGGCCACCAGGCCGATCGCAGCGCCCAACCACCCGAGATGCAGGTTGCTGGTGTAGAACACGGCGATGATCAGGATGGCGCCGATGTCGTCGACGATCGCCAGCGTCAACAGGAACAGCCGCAGGGTCGAGGGCACCCGCCGGCCCAGCAGGGCGAGCACCCCGAGCGCGAACGCGATGTCGCTGGCCATGGGGATGCCCCAGCCGGCTGCAGCCTCCCCGCCGCCGCCGACGAGCGCGTAGATGCCAGCAGGAACGACCATGCCGCCGACCGCAGCGACCACGGGCAGGAGGGCTCGGGCCGGGTCGGCCAGCTCGCCGTCGGCGAGCTCGCGCTTGATCTCGAGACCGACCACGAAGAAGAACACGGCCATGAGGCCGTCGTTCACCCAGTGCAGGAGCGACTCGGTCAGGTGGAACCCGCCGAACTCGACGAGAGTGAGCTCCCGAGCGAAGAAGCGGTCGACCGTTCCCGCTGCGCCGGTGTTGGCCACGATCAGAGCGGCGATGGTGGCCGCGACGAGGACGACGCCGCTCGCCACCTCGAGCTGGAGGAACTCCCTGACCGGTCCCCGGATCATGCGGGGGAGCGGCCGATCCCGGGCGATCCACGGCGCCAGGTTGCGCCGGCCTCGCGCGGTCTCCTCGTCGGCGAGCGATCGACCCACATCGATACCCATGCCCAGGAGGCTCCTCACCCGCCCCGGGTCACGACCGCCGCGCTCTCTTGCGGCGGGCCCGGTCGATCTTGGCGCGCAGGCGGTCGGCGATCTCCCGCAGCACCCGGGCCCGCCGCAGCTGATCGCGCCGGATGAGGGTCTCGACTGCCGCTGCAGCGTCGGGCGTCAGCTCCACCGCGACCACCTCTCCCGCTGCGGCTCGCTGCTGGTCCTCGGCAGGCACTCGGGAACGAGCTGCGTCGAGCGCGTCGAGGGCGTCGTCGAGCAGATCCTCGTCCGCGGTGCCGGGCCGGTCGTCGATGAGGTCCACGACCTCCCGGGCGGGCTCGAGGTCCAGTACCACCTTGCGAACCGCCCGAATCCGATCGCCGTCTGCCTGTTGCGCCATTCGTGTGCCTCTCTCCGTGAGCGGCCGGTGAGGGTGATCTACCCCACCGCGGTCGCGGGGAAACGGGCCGGTTTCGCGGGGTGCTGGGCAGGGAAGGCTCCGTGCCATCCTGCCAGCACGAAGCATCCTGGCGGCATCGACCGCACCGGCAGGGGGCGCTCCCGATGATCGATGACCCGCTCACCGCGCTGGTCGTGATCTCCACGGCGGCGTTCGCCTCACAATGGCTGGGCGCTCGCCTCGCGGTCCCCTCGGTGCTCTTCCTCCTCGCCGCCGGGGTGGCGCTGAGCGGGGTGCTCGACCCCGACGAGCTGTTCGGCGAGGTGCTGTTCACCGGGGTCGGGCTCGGGGTGGCGGTGCTGCTGTTCGAGGGTGGCTCCAGCCTGACCTGGCGCCGGCTCACGGTTGGACGCCAGGCGGTGATCCGGCTGGTCACGCTCGGTGCCTTCATCGCCTGGGCGATCGGCGCGGGGAGCGTTTTCATCCTCTTCGACATCGACGGAGGGATCGCCCTGCTGATCGGGGCCATCCTGACGGTGTCGGGCCCCACGGTGGTGATGCCGCTCCTCCGGGTGGTCCGACCCCGTGAACCTGCCGGGTCGGTGCTGCGTTGGGAGGGCATCCTGATCGATCCGATCGGCGCGGCTCTGGCGATCGTGGTCCTCGACGCCATCATCGAGGAACGGTCCGCGCCCCGGGTCGCGGTCCGGGTGCTGTCCACGTTCGGGGCCGGGCTGGCGGTGGGGCTGATCGTGACCCTCGCCATCGTGGGCGCGCTGCACCGGCGGCTGATCGCCGACCACCTCCAGGTGCCCGCCACCCTCGCCGCGCTCATCGCCGCCTACGGGCTGGCCAACGAGCTGCGGCCCGAGGCCGGCCTGATCGCGGTCACCGTCCTGGGCATGGGCTTCGCCAACCAGCGTCGGGTGCCGGCGGCCCACATCGTCGAGTTCAACGAGAACCTGGGCGCCGCAGCTCTCGGCATCCTCTTCGTCGTGCTCGGCGCCCGGGTCGAGGTCGGCGACGTCTGGGAGGTCCTGCCCGAGAGCCTGGCGTTGGTGGCGATCCTGGTGTTGCTGGCCCGTCCGGCCACCGTGATCGCGGCCACGATCGGGACCGACCTGACCTGGCGGGACCGGATCTTCCTGATGACGTTGGCGCCGCGGGGGGTCGTCGCCGCCGCCGTGGCGTCGCTGTTCGCGCTCGAGCTGGAGCTGCACGACGTCGATCCCGGCCCGCTGGTGCCGGTGGTGTTCTCCGTCGTCGTCGGGACGGTCACCATCACCAGCCTCACCGCCCGCTTCGCCGCCCGCCGTCTGAGGGTCGCCGAGCCCGAGCCTCGAGGCGTGGCCCTGATCGGCGGCGGTCGGTTCGCCATCGAGCTGGCCCACCATCTCGGCAGGCTGGAGGTGCCCACCCTCCACGTCGGCCTCGACGACGACTCCGCGGCCGAGGCCGCCGGCCGGGGGCAGCTGGTGTTCCAGGGCCGGCTCGACAGCGAGGAGTTCACCTCGACCCTCCAGACCATGGGCATCGCGCACGCCGTCGCCCTGTCGGGCACGGATCACCTCGACGCCTTCGCGACCACCCGGATCGCCGACGTCGTCGGGAAGGCCAACGTCTACGGCGTCGACGCCCCCGAGCTGGCGGAGGAGTCGGGGACGTCGCAGGTGGTCACCCCTCGCCCGATCCTGCCGGCGGGTTACGACGCCGCCAGGGTGGCCGAGCTGGTCGACTCCGGGGTGCGGGTCCGCAGCGTCCGGGGTCCCCGACATCCCCGCTCGGGTTGGCTGACCCTGTGCCGGGTCGACCCCCAGCGCCGGGTGAGCTTCGACCACGATCCCACCAGCGCCGGCGACGAGGACGTGCTGCTCCAGCTGGGTCCGGGCCTGAGCGCGGACACCAGCTGACGGTCCCGGCCGCGCCGGGCGCAGTGGGCGATCATGGAGCGGATGGAGATCCGCGCCCTCTCCTGTGTGGATGACGCACCGGCGGTCCGGCTGGTCGACCCTGTGGCCCCTCCCAGCGACGCCCGCTGGGTCTGGATCGACATCACCGCCAGCGCCGAGGACACCGAGGAGCTGGTGGCGTTCACGAACCCGCTCGGTCTCGACGCCCTGGCCGTCCGCGACGCAGTGCTGGACTTCGACCTGCCGAAGACCGACGACTTCGCCTCCTCGGTGCTCGTGATCTTCCACGGGCTCGCTGCGGGCCGGGTGGCCACCTACGAGCTCGACTGCTTCTTGACCGACAACCATCTGGTGACGATCCACCGGGAGCCGTCACCGTCGGTGGACGCCCTCTGGGAGGGCATCCAGCGCCGCGCCGAGCTGGCTGCCGGTGGCCCCGACCACGTGCTCGCCCGGCTGGCCGACGTCCTCACCCGGCGGCTGGTGACCGTGCTCGACGTGTTCGATCTGCGCATCGACGCGCTCATCGGATCGGCGCTGCGCGCCGACCAGTCGCTGCTCCATGACGTCACTGCCATCCGGGCCGATCTTGCCGCGGTCCGCCGGGTCGTCCAGCCCCAGCGCGAGGTGCTCGACGTGCTCCGGCGCTCGACGTCGCCGCTCACGTCCGAGGCCGGCCGTCGCCGCTTCTCGGACGTCTTCGACGTGGCCACCCGAGCGGCCCAGGGCGTCGACGCGGCCCGGTCGGCGCTGGCCGAGACCCTCGACGCCTACCGCGGTGCCGAGGCCCGCCAGGCCACCGAGGTCACCAAGGTGCTCACGGTCTATGCGGCCATCATGTTGCCGCTCTCGCTCATCGCCGGGTTCTTCGGCATGAACTTCCCGAACCTGCCCGGCGGCGACAGCGACAACGGCTGGATCGTCGCCACCGTGATCATGGGTGTGGTCGCGGTGGTGTCACTGGGCGTGTTCGTGTCCCTGGGCTGGATCCGCCGGCCCTCGGGCCGCAGCGCCGGGGTCGTCCTCGGGCACGGCCTGGCCGAGGCGGCGCGGGCGCCGGCGCAGCTCGTGGGAGCGGTGTTCGAGATCTCGACCATGCCGTTGCGGGGCATCGCCCGGGTGCCCAGGCGAGCCGGCGACGACCGCTAGTCGCCGGGCCACGTTTGCCGAGCCCGGGCCCCGGGAATGCAACGGGCACACGTTTCTCCAGAGGAGGAAACCGAGATGGCTGCTCGAGCGGTCTCCGCGCCGATCCCCGGGCCGGCGCAGCAGTGCGGGGAGCGGGGCGAGCAGTGAGCGACCGGGCCACCCAAGCCGTCGACCGCGATGGCGAGCGGGTGCCCGCCGGGGGGACCGACGAGCAGTTCCGGGCGCTGCTGGAAGGCCTGCGGACCTCCATCCCCGGGGTGCAGGTGCTCTTCGCCTTCCTGCTCACCGCCCCCCTCCAGAGCGGGTTCGCCGAGGTCACCCTCAACCAGCGCACCGCGTTCTCGATCGCCTTCTACTCGTCGGGCCTCGCGTCGATCCTGCTGATCTCGCCGAGCGTCCATCAGCGCCTGCGGGCGCCGGTCAGCGGGATCCCGCGCCGATCCGAGTCACATCTGTCGATCGCCATCTGGGTGACCATCGTCGGCACCGTGGCCATGGGCGTGGCGATGCTCTCCACCGTCTACCTGGTGTCGGCGCTGGTGTTCGGACCGACGACTGCGCTGGTCGCCACCGTGCTCCTCACCTCGGCCCTGCTGTGGTCGTGGTTCCACCTCCCGCTGGTGACCTTCCCCCGGGTGGACGATCAGTCCTGAGCGGGGCCCGGCGCCGAGGTTTGTGCGAGGGGGGCGTGGGTAGACCGCAGCCATGAGCGACATGCATCCCGACCCCACTCCCGCGACCGCCGGCGCCCCGGCGCCGGTGATGCTCGCCGAATACAGCCGCTACGACGGCGCCCAAGCTGCGGTGGACCGACTCTCGGACGAGGGCTTCCCGGTCCGGCACGTGTCGATCGTGTGGAGCCGGCTGCGGCGCGTCGAGTACGTCACCGGACGACGGACCTGGCTGACGGCCGCCCGCGACGGCGCCCTGTCGGGTCTGTGGTTCGGGAGCTTCCTGGGCCTGCTCCTCGCGCTCTTCGTCGACCTGGACGAGGGCGCCAGCGAGCTCGGCGTCATCATCACCTATGCCCTCGTGGGCGCGGTCATCGGGGCCATCTTCGTGGTGGTCCAGCACCTGGCGCTGCGGGGCCGGCGCGACTTCAACACCCAGGGTCGACTCGACGCCGAGAGCTACGAGGTGTGGGTGAGCCCGGAACACATGGCCGAGGCATCCCGGATTCTCGGGGTGCCGTCCAGCCGGCCCATGGACCCGGTGCCGTCCGGCCGCTGAACGGGACGTCCCGAAGCGTCAGCGCAGGCCTCGCTGCAGCGTCTGCAGCAGGTGCTCGTACTCGGCATCGTGGCCGAGGGAGGCGCCGAAGACGTGCTCGAGGGCAAGGAAACCGTGGATGGCGCTCCTGGTGCTCCGCGCCGCCAGCAGCGCAGCGTGGGGGTCGAGGCCCATGGCTCCATAGACCATCGCGAACACCTCGACCAGCGCCCGGTTGGCCGCAGCCAACTCGTCCTCGTCGGAACGCGGCGGCAACAAGGTGGAGGCGAACTGGCCCGGGTGATCGTGGGCGAACCCCCGATAGGCGAGGCCCATCCTGGTGAGCGCAGAGTCGCCGGCGTTGCCGATCGCGGCGTTGCGGACGTGGCTCGTCAAGTTGCCGGTGGCCGTGACCGCCAGCAGGTAGCGGAGCCCGTCGAGGCCGTCCACGTGGGTGTAGAGAGCCGAGGGGCCGACGCGGAGGGCGTTGGCCACCGCGGAGAGGCTGAGGGCCTCGAACCCCTCGCGGTCGATCAGCGCGATGGCCTCCTCGGTGACCCTGGGCAGGCTGATGCGCTGTCGTGCCATGTGATGACTCTACGCCTGTAGAGAAACTCAATCAAGGATCTTGACAAGTACTCTGCTAAAGTGAAAGTGTTTCAGTAATGTTTCGCACGTCACCTCAGGAGGACGAACCATGTTGCTGTACCAGAACGACCCCTTCCGTGAGTTCGACTCGGTCCTCGACCGCATGACGGGCAGGAGCCGCTCGGCGGGCTCGAGCAGCATGCCGATGGACGCCTACCGGCGAGACAGCGACGTCTGGGTGCATCTCGACCTGCCGGGCGTGTCGGCCGACAGCATCGACATCAGCCTCGAGCGCAACGTGCTGACCGTCTCCGCCCAGCGGGACTGGGCCCGCAAGGAGGACGACCAGCTCTACGTGGTCGAGCGGCCCCGCGGCTCGTTCACCCGCCAGGTGCACCTGGGCGAGAGCCTCGACGCCGACGCCATCGAGGCCGACTACCACGACGGCGTCCTCACCCTTCGCATCCCGATCGCCGAGAAGGCCCAGCCTCGCAAGATCTCGGTGAAGTCGGGTGGCGAGCACGCCGCGATCGACGTCGAGTCCTCCAGCTCCGACAGCTGAACCGACCCCTCCGGCGGGGAGCCCGGCTCGACGACGCAGGATCCGGGCCGGGTCCCCTAGGGTGACCGGCAACACCACGGCGAGCACCGGTTCTCCGGTGCTCGCCGCTGCTGCTGGGGCGGCATGCCAAGCTCGCCCCGACCAGAGCCGGACGAGGAGAGCCTGCATGACGGACGCACCCCAGATCGACATCGGCATCAGCGAGACGGATCGTCAGGCCATCGCCGACGGGCTCTCGAGGCTCCTGGCCGACTCCTACACGCTGTATCTGAAGACCCACAACTACCACTGGAACGTGGTGGGGCCGATGTTCAACACCCTGCACCTCATGTTCGAGGAGCAGTACAACGATCTCGCGCTCGCGGTCGACCAGATCGCCGAGCGCATCCGCGCTCTGGGCGCCCCCGCGCCGGGCACCTACCGGGAGTTCGCCGAGCTGTCGTCGGTGGCCGAGGACGACGACCACCCCGACGCCGAGGAGATGCTGCGACGCCTGGTCGATGGGCAGGAGACGGTGGTCCGGACCGCGCGATCGATCTTCCCGGTCGTCGACGAGGCCAGGGACGAGACCACCGCCGACCTCCTCACTCAGCGCATGCAGGTCCACGAGAAGACCGCCTGGATGCTGCGGAGCATGCTGGCCTGAAGCGTTCGCTCGCTGCGGGCGCGCCCGCGGCGACCCTGCGCGAGCAGCTGGGACCGTGGGCCCGGGCCGGATGACTCAGTCCCCGGTGGGCGCCGGCTGAGTCGATCGTCCCGTGGCGGTGGGGCAGGGGGCACCAATCCGCTCGCGCCTCTTTCCGCGCGCGCGGGGGTCCGCCACCCTGAGCTCCATGAGCGTGACCGCGCCCACCCGGGGCGCCACGACCGAGAGTCTGTCGCAGTGGCGCGAGCGGCGCTGGCTCGCGCACGGGGTGCGCGGCGCCCTCCTGGTCACGCCGGCGCTGCTGTCGGGCGTGGCCGCCTGGTACCTCAGCTCGCTGTTCTGGCGGCCCGGTGGCTGGCTCGGAGCCCTGGTGGCGGTGGCCCAGCTCGCGGCGGTCGGTCTGACCGTGGCCGTGGTCGCCGAGCGGGCACTGCGCCGCTTCGTGCCCCTGTCCCACCTGCTCCGGCTCACACTCACCTTCCCCGACCAGGCGCCGTCGCGGTTCGGGCTGGCGCTGCGCACCGGCACCATCAAGCAGCAGCAGCGAGTGGTGGACGCGGTTCGGGCCCACGGCTTCAGCGTCGACGACGACGAGGCCTTCGAGGAGCTGGTGGCGATGGTGATGGCCCTGGGCCGCCACGAGCGGCTGACCCGGGGACACACCGAGCGGGTGCGGGCCTACAGCGATCTGCTGGGCGTGGAGCTCGGCCTGAACGCAGCCGACCGCAGCAAGCTGCACTGGGCCGCGCTCCTCCACGATGTCGGCAAGCTGGCGGTGCCGGCCGAGGTGCTCTCGCTCGACGGCCGGCCCACCGACGAGCAGTGGGAGATCCTGAAGCAGCACCCGGCCGTGGGGGGCCTGATGGTCGAGCGCTTCGCCGACTGGCTGGGCGAGTGGCGCCACGCGGCCCGCGACCACCACGAGCGCTGGGACGGCACCGGCTACCCGTCGGGGCTGTCGGGTACCGAGATCTCCCTGGCCGGCCGGATCGTTGCCGTCGCCGACGCCTACGACGTGATCACGTCGTCGCGCTCGTACAAGACGGCCATGTCCGCCGACGCCGCCCGCGCCGAGCTGGTCCGCTGCTCGGGCACCCAGTTCGATCCCACCGTGGTCCGGGCGTTCCTGCGCATCTCGACCGGCGACCTGCGCGCCGTTGCCGGCCGGTTCAGCTGGCTGCCGTCGCTGCCGGCGGCGCTGGTCGGCGGGGCCAGTCGCGGCGGCCTGGCGCCGGTGCTGGCGGCCGCGGGCGCGCTGGGGCTCCCCCTGCTGGCTGCCGGCGCGGTGCTCGCCGAGCCGGACCACCCCGTCGAGCCGGCCCCCGTCGACGAGACCCTCGCCGACGAGGCGATCGAGGTGATGCCCGAGGTCGACGGGTCGCCCGAGGCCGGCGGGTCGCCCGAGGCCGGCGGGTCGCCCGAGACCGACGGGTCGCCCGAGACCGACGGGTCGACGCCGGCACCCGACGCCGACGCCCCGGACGGGCCCGAGGGATTCCGCATGCCGGAGCTGCCCGACGAGCTGGTGGAGGAGGCCCTCGCCAACCCGCCCGGTGTCGATCCCGACCCGGTGATGGACCTGCCCGATCTCCCCGAGCCGCCCGAGCCACCCGAGCCGGAGCTGCCGCTGGAGGTGCCGGAGCTGCCGGTGGAGGTACCCGAGGTGCCGGAGCTGCCGGTGGAGGTGCCGGAGCTGCCGGTGGAGGTGCCAGAGGTGCCGGAGCTGCCGGTGGAGGTGCCAGAGGTTCCCGAGGTTCCCGACGACCCGGACATCCCGCCGGCGCCGGACCCGAGCCTGCCCGGAGAGGTCACCGACCCCCTCGGTGGGCTCTAGTTCCGGACGCGGGACC
>JBFKRY010000030.1:0-28431 GCA_041636995.1 Acidimicrobiales bacterium
CCGTCAAGCCGTCGATCTCGAGGCCCTCGTCCGGGAAGCTGTGCACGATGAAGCCGTGGATGGCGCTGTTGTGGGTGCGCAGGATGAGCCCTCCCGAGGCGCCCACCGCGGCGGTGCCGTCCAGCTGGATGACCGGATCTCCGGCCCACTCCGCCTGGGTGCGGGCATCGATCACCACGGGGTCGGTCAGGTACGGGTACGGGGAGGCCGGGGTGAAGGTGTACGCCAGCGGAGACGCGTTGTAGCCGGGATCGGACGTCGGGATCGCGAAGTCGATGGTGTCGGCACCGGCGCGGCCGTTCGCCTCTTCGATCGCGGCGCGCAGGGTGCACTCCGGGTCGGCACCGACGGTTCCCCCGGTCGTGCAGCTGCCGTCGCCCGGCGCGGTGTCGCCGGCGTCGACGGTGGAGTTGACGACGATGGTGGCGTTCGTGCCGGTTCTGTAGGTGACGCTCAGCTCCGGTCGCCACGACCCCGTCGCGTGCTCGGAGGAGGCCACATCGAGGCCGTCGTTGTTGTCGAGCAGCAGGAGCCATCCCCGGTTGGGGGCGCCGTCGACCCAGGTCTGCAGCCCGGCCTCGAGGCCGGTGATCGTGATCGAGGCGAAGAGGTTCTCGACATCACCGGTGTGCACCACGTCCGTGGCGCTCACCGCCTCCACGTCGTCGGTCTGGACCCCGGTGTCGAGGATGTTCCAGGTGTCGGTCTCCGCCCACGGGGCCAGCATCCGGTGCAGCGACAGATTCGCCCCGGCGACGCTCTGGTTGACGTTCCTGAGCGTCAGGGTCGCGTCCAGGACCGTGGCCCCGGGCGGGATCTGGCCGGGGCCCGATCCCACGATCCCGTCGAACCGGAGCAAGCCCTGCTCGGTGGGGGTGATGTCGGTGTCGATGGAGGTGTCCGCGCTGTTGTCCTGATCGGGGACCGCGTCGGAGACCCAGGTGTCGACGGTCCCCGAGTACCCGCTCACGCCCTCCTGGAAGGTGACGACCGTGGCCGGTTCGGTGACGGTGATGGTGATGGCCTCGGAGTCGTCGAGGTTGGGCGAGCCGTCGTCGGTCACGGTGAAGGTGACCGGGTAGACGCCCGGCCCCTGGGCCGCGGTCGGGGTCCAGGCGAAGTCGCCGGTGACCGGGTCCAGGGTGGCCCCGGCCGGGAGCCCGATCGCCGAGAAGGTGAGGCTGTCGCGGGGCTCGGAGGCCACGAAGTCGTCGACGTCCCAGGTCCCCCGCAGGTGGCAGCAGCTGGCCCCGTTGAAGTCGCCGAAGTAGACGCCCCAGGTGCCGGCCGCGGTGAGCTCGTTGTCCGCGGAGCTCAGCACCTCGCTCCCGTTGTGGAGGACCCGCTTCGATGCGTCGGTGATCTCCAGGACGAAGGTGTCCCCGGCGTTCACGGTCAGGTCGATGGTGCCGAGCTCGGTGGTCACCGCGGCCACGGACTTGTACAGCTTCACGCTGTCCTGGGCGTTGGTGTCGGGCAGGATCTGCAGGAAGTAGAAGTTGTCGTTGTCCGTCCGGCGCCCGAACAGGCCGACGGGTTTGGTGCCGCTGGTGGTGTCGACGGCGGTCAGGGTGAAGCCGATCGACTGGTCAGCCCCGGTGGGCGCCGGTTGTGCGGTGTAGGCCTGACCGACGAAGTTCTCGTCCGAGCCTCCGCTGAGGACGTCGAGCACGGCATCGATGGTGGCGTCGGTGGTCGCGGTGCTGGAGTCGTGCACCTCGGTCCAGCCGGTCCCGATGTCGGGGGTGTGGGCGGTGATCGGGATGTCGGCGGCCTCGGTGAAGGAATCGCTCACCTTCGCCGACCAGGGCTCGGGAATGTCGGTGTCACTGGCGGTGACGGTGAAGGCCAGCAGGGTCAGCTCGTCGACGGACTGGTTCCCGATGGGATCGAGGATCGGTGGGCTGTTGGTGTCGTCCACGGTGAAGGCGATCTCCTCCTCGTCGAAGAGGTTGCCGGCACCGCTGTCGGTCACCCGGATCTTGAAGCGGTAGGTCCGGCCCCCCTGGGCCTCGGTCGGCGTCCAGGTGAAGTCGCCGCCCGCGGTGATCGACGCGCCCGCCGGAACCGGGTCGGTGCCCGCTTCGAGTGAGAAGGTGAGCGTCTGCGGTGGCGCCTCTGCGTCGGTCGCGGTGGCGGTGAACGCCAGCAGCGTCGTCTCGTCGACCGACTGGGGCCCGACCGGGTCGAGCACCGGCGGGGTGTTCGGGGTGAAGTCGTAGGTCACCGACAGCAGCGGCCGCCAGGCCACGGTGACGTTCTCGGACGACCGGAAGTCGACGCCGTTGGTGTTGTCGAGGAGGAGGAGCCAGCCGTGATTCGGGTTGCCGTCGACCCACGACTGCACCGCCGACTCCAGGCCGCTGATGGTGGTCACGGTGTCCGCCACGTCGAGGGGGCCGGAGTAGGCGACGTCGGGGACGGTCGAGGCCTCGACGTCGTCGGTCTGGACCCCGCTGCCCAGCATGTTCCAGGTGTCCGTCTCGGCCCACGGGGTCAGCATCCGGTGCAGCGACAGCGTCGCTCCGGGGGAGGTCGGGTTGTCGTTGACGATCGTCAGGCTCGCCGACGTGACCATGGCGCCGGGTGGGATCTGGCCCGGGCCCACCCCGACGATGCCGTCGAAGCGGATCAGGCCCTGCTCGACGGGTGAGCTGTCGATGTCGATCGAGCTCGCGGCGCTGTTGTCCTGGTTCGGCAGCGCGTCCGAGACCCAGGTGTCGACGGTCCCCGAGTACCCGCCGACGCCCTCCTGGAACGTCAGGGTGCTCACCGTCACCGCCGCGGAGTGCTCCGAGGTGGAGCCGAAGGAGCCGGCGCCGAGGTCCTCGGTGGCCGTGAGGGTCACGATGTCGCCCGAGCTGCCGGGGAAGGAGAGCTGGAACGACTCGGGACCGGTGCCGGTGTGCACGATGGTCTGCGCGGTCTCGTACACCTCGCCCTCGCCGTGGCCGGAGCCGTCGGCGCCCGAGGGGTTCGTGAAGGCCTCGACCCGATAGGTGCCTGCGGGTACGTCGAGGTCGAAGTCGACGGTGACCGTCCCGGCGGACTCGGTGGCCGCGGTGATGGCGGGGTGGTCGAGCCAGCTGTCCAGGTTGCTGTTGAGGGTGACGCCGTCGTTGCCCAGGTCGATGCCCAGACCGACGTTGTCGTGGATCGAGTTCCCGAGGATGGCGTGACCGGAGCCCGCAGTGGCGAGGATGGCGATGCCGGCGCCGTTGTTGTGGGCGATGGTGTTGGCCTCGCCGGCACCGGTGCCCCCGATGCGGCTGTCCACCGTGGTGTCGTAGATCTCGATCCCGTGGCTGCCGTTCGGGCGGGGAGTGACCCCGTCGGGGGCCACGCCGATGAGGTTGCCCACCACCTCGGTGCGGTCGGTGCCGGCGAAGCGGATGGCGATGCCGGCGTTGGCGTTGCCGCTTACCACGTTGCCCTGGCCGGGGAGCCCGATCCGGTTGTCCGCCGCGCTGGTGGTCACCAGGATCCCGTAGTCGGCGTTCGGGCGAGCGGTGCCCGAAGCGTCGATCCCGACCCAGTTCGAGAAGACCGTGTTCCGGTCGCCGTCGCCGTCCTGGTCGTCGATCTCGATGCCCTCGTCGGCGAAGCTGTGGACGATGAAGCCACCGACGGTGCTGTCGTTGCCCCAGATGAGGATGCCGGCGGTGGCGCCGGCGGCAGCGGATCCGTCGAGCTGGATGACCGGGTCCCCGGCGTACTCGGCCTGACTGGTGGCGTCGAGGGCGATCGGCGAGGTGATGGCGGGCAGGGGGGTGTCGGGCGTGATCGTGAACGCCAGGGGGCTGGCGCTGTAGCCGGGATCGGCGGTGGGGATCGCGAAGGTCACCGAGTCGGGAACGGCGGGTGACGCGTTCGCCTCCTCGATGACCGCGCGCAGGGTGCACTCGGCGGCGCCGCTCGCGTTCAGCCCCCCGGTGTCGCAGAGGCCGTCGCCCACCGCGGCATCGGGCGCGTCGCCGGTGGAGTTGACCTCGAATGCACCCCGGTGCTCGTACGCGCCCACATCCGGGTTGGCGTCACGGGCGAAACCCCGCTGGTCGTCTGCAGGCGCGCCGGTCAGCGCCGGCGCGGGGTCGATGGCCACGCTCGGCGCGAGGAGGGCCCGGGTCTCGGTCGGACCGCCGTTGTCGGCCAGCATCGCCAGGTTGAGGGTCACCGCGGCCACGTTGGCCGTCTCCAGCCCGCAGGTGTCGCCCGGGCTCTCGATGTTGCCGCCGCTCGCGGTGATCGGAGCCCCGCAGGTGTCGTTGGCGACGATCGAGTTGGACATGGTGACGGACCCGGCACCAGCAGTGTGGACGGCGCTACCGAAGCCGGCGACGTTGTCGGCGATGGTCACGTTGACCGCGCCGACGCCTCGGCTGGTGTAGAGACCGCCGCCGTTGCCGCCCCCCACGGTGTTGCCGCTCAGGGTCACGTTCGTCAGGGTGAGGCTCTGCCCTGCGGGACCCGAGTTGCGGATGCCGCCACCGTTGCCGCCGCTGTTGCCCGAGGCGGTGCCGCCGGTCCAGGTCACGGTCCCGTTGTTGAACATGCCCCCGCCGTCCGCGGTCGAGTTGTTGGACACCAGCTCGACGTCGGTCATGGTGAGGGCGCCGTCGTTGCGGATGCCGCCGCCGTTCGAGCCCTCGTTGGCGCGCACGGACACGTTGGTGAGGCTCAGGGTGCCGTTGGTCCGGATGCCGCCGCCGTTCACGACGGAGCGGCCGTTGCGGACGGTCAGGTCGGAGATGACGACGGTGGTCGCGCTGGGAACGTCGAAGACCCGGTCGAGGAGGGCAGCGTCGACGATGGTCGTGTCCATCCCGCCACCCCGGATCGTCATGTCGGTGGTGAGGTTCAGATCGCCGACGGCGTCGCCGCCCGAGCCTGCGATCGTGAACGTGTAGGTGCCGGCGGGCAGGTCGATGATGTCGAGGGAGGCGGACGCGTTGACCTCCTGGACCGCGGCCCGCAGGGTGCACTCGGGGTCGGGTCCGACCACGCCCCCGGTGTCGCAGGCCCCGTCGCCCGGAGCCAGGTCGACGACGTCGGCCGTGGAGTTGACGACGACCGTGCCCGGCGCGGCCAGTGCCCCGAAGGTGGCCACGAACGCGTCCTGCGTCCCGCCGAGCACCTCGTCGTAGGCGCCGGCGGTGGCGTCGAAGTCGGCCGATTCGGTGGTGCCGCCGACGTAGCTGTCTCCGGAGCCGTCGAGCCCGATGGCCGCACCCGAGTCGATGCCCGCGCCCCCGAGGTAGGTGGAGTAGCGCAGGTCGGCGGGCCCGCTCGAAGCCGGGTCGAGCACGGTCACGAACGCGTCGCGTGCCCCCCCGGTCGCCGGCTGGTAGGCGTCGGCGGTGACGGGGTACGGGTTGGAGCTCGTCAAGCCGGTGACGTGAACCCGGCCGAAGCCGTCCACGTCGATGCCCAGGCCCTCGTCCCGGCCGGCCCCGCCGACGAACGTCGAGTAGGCGAGGGACGCGGCTCCTGACAGCGCCGGGTCGAGGACGGTGACGAAGCCGTCCTCGTTGCCGTTCTGGGTGGTGTCGAACGCACCGGCGGTCGTCGGGAAGTCCGGGGCGCCAGCAGAGGTTCGGCCGGTCACGTGGGCCCGACCGCCGGACTCGACGATGCCGAAGCCGATGTCCTCGACCGACCCACCGAGGTAGGTGGAGTACAGCAGGTCCGACGCGCCCCCACCGGCGGGGTCGAGCTTGGTGACGAAGGCGTCGATGCCGCCAGCCACGGCGCCCTGGTAGGCGGACCCGGTCACCGGGAAGTCCGTGTTGTTGGTCTGGCCGGTGATGTACGCGTTCCCGGTGGGGTCGACGGCGATGTCGTGGCCCTCGTCCCGGACACCGCCCACGCCGCCGCCGAGGTAGGTGGAGTAGTCGACGCCCGACCCGGTTGCGTTCAGCACGGTCAGGAAGGCATCCGTCATCCCGCCGCCGTAGGTGGTCTGGTAGGCACCGGCTGTCGTCGTGTAACCCGAGGACATCTGGCCGGTGACGTAGGCGCGACCCGACGCGTCGACGGCGACCGCGTTCACCTGGTCGTTCGACGTCGTCGTTCCCGCATAGGTCGAGTAGACGAGCGCGGTGCCGGCGCCGTTCAGCTTCAGGACGAAGCCGTCGTTGCCGTTGCCGTACACCGTGTCCCAGGCCCCGGCGGTGGTGGGGAAGTCGTTGTCGGCTGCGCCCCAGGTGGTCTGGCCGCCCACGTAGGCGCTGCCGGAGCCGTCGACGTCGATGCCGTAGCCCACGTCGGTGCCCTTGCCGCCGATGTAGGTGGTGTAGACGACCGAGGCCAGGTCCGGCGCCAGCTTGGTCACGATCACGTCGGTGCCGCCGGTGGGCCCGAGGGGACCGGTGGTCGCCGGGTAGGTGGCCGAGTCGGTGCTGCCGGTCACGTAGACGTTGCCTGCGGCGTCGACGGCCACGTCGGTGGCCTCGTCGGCGCCGGTGCCGCCCAGGTAGGTGCCGGCCTCCAGCGTGGGGTCGATCACCAGCGGCAGGGTGGGGTCGTGGCCGGCGACCTGGAAGCCGATCGTGCCGTCGTAGCGCCTGACGTAGCGGCTGGCGATCTCGGTGCGGGTGTCCCCGGTCGGCTGGTAGGTGAACGGCGGTGAGAGCTCGAGGGAGCCGGAACGCCCGAGGGTCACCTGGAGCCAGCCGTCCGCGGCGATGGTCACCTCGGATGCGCCGTCGAAGTCCATGCCGATCACGGCGGGGTCGACGCCCGGGTCGAGGAGCAGGTCGTAGCGGAACCGGTCCTCGCCGCCCACGTAGCGGATGTCGACGCCGGGATACAGGTCGTCGTAGGTGACCGTGCCCCAGGAGCGGATGCCGGTGAGCCAACCACCCGGGTCGCTTCCCCGGAAGTACGACGTGGTGCCCTCGGCGCGCTCGGTGGGCGACGGCGAGGTGCTCGGTGCTGCGCCGACCCAGTCCAGCTTCACGGCATGGCGGCCCCCGGGTCCCCGGTGCTCGACGACGGCCCGACCGTCGACCAGGTAGATCCGGTCCCGGCCGAGGCGGGCCAGGAAGTCGACCTCGGGGTCGAGCTGGCCGGCGTTGGTCTCGAAGGTGACCGACCGCGACGGCGCCCTGTCGAGCTGGGACCGATCGGGCGCCCGGTCCGGGGCAGGCCCGCCGGCGGTGACCTCGACCTGGTGATCGGGGACGAACGAGAAGTGGGTCGGGCCCGCGGCGTCCTCGATCGGAGCCGGGCCCGTGGCTGCGGCACCGGTGGCGGGGTCGAGGCGCACCACCCGGTCGGTCCAGTAGTCGCTGACCCAGAGCATGCCATCGGGCCCGAAGCGCACGCCCCGGGGCTCGACGAGCTCGGGGGTCGCGATGGACGAGACCACGGCTCCGGTGCCGTCGATCCGGGCCAGGCTCCCCGAGCCGGCGAGAGCCACGACCAGGTCGCCGTCGGGGGCCCAGGCCAGACCCGACGGCACCGTGCCAGGACCGAGCGCCCAGCGGTCGAGCCGGTCGCCGCTGGCGGGGTCGAACACGACCACGACGTCGTCGATGCGATCGCTCACCAGCAGCTGGCCGCCGGGCCCGAACAGCAGTCCGTCGGGCGCGGTCACCGATCCCGCAGCCACCGCAGTGCCCAGGAAGGCCCCCGTGGCCCCGTGGTAGCGCAGGACCTCACCGCTGCCCGAGCTGGCCACGTACAGGCTGCCGTCGGAACCGAAGGCGAGGCCACGGGGTGCGTCGAGACCGCCGGAGCCCGCGTCGACGAAGGTGCCGGCCGGGCGGTGGGTGGCCAGGTCGTAGCGCTCGACGCTGTCGGACTCCAGTCCGGTGACGTAGAGCAGCCCGTCCGGGCCGACGGCAGTCGCGTAGGCGGCGGCGAGCGACCCGGGCCCGCCGGCCAGCTCGGCGGTCTCCGCGCCGGTCTCCGCGTCGTGGCGGGTCACCCGGTCGACGGCGTCGTACGCGGGCACAACCACGTCCGAGTTGGTCCAGGTGCCGTCCTCGTCGGTGACGCTCACCACGATGTCGTGGGTGAACCCGGCCGAGCCGTACGCGTGCGAGACCCGACCCGGGGGCCCCTCGCCCGTCGTCCGGGTGCCGTCGCCCCACCAGACCTGCCAGGCGGTCACCCGGTCCGCGCCGGGGTCGCTGACGTCCACCACGAGCTCGTAGCGCCGGTCGACCCTGGCCCGACCGGGGCCCCGCAGCGTGATGGTGGGCTCGGTGTTGGTGACGGTGACCGCGCCCGAGGCAGTCGCGGTGGCGGCGCCGGCCCCGACCTCCACGTCGATGCGGTGGCGGCCGTCGTCGTCCAGACCGAGCGCAGCGAGCCGGGCCCACGGCACCGTCGGCCGGGCACCGGTCGCGTCGTCGAACTCCCCGTCGCCGTCGAGGTCCCACCCGTAGCGCAGGGGACCGGCGCCGGGGGCGGTGGAGGACGACGCGTCGAGCGTCAGGGCCTCACCCTCGGCGATCGTGTAGGGGCCGCCCGGGTCGGCGGTCGGTGCGGCCGCTACGACCGCTGGTTGCCAGCGCGGCGTCGCCGCCACGGCCTGCGACAGGGGCGCGAACGCGACGATGACCGCGACCGTCGTCGCGGCCCTCTTTCGGCGAAGCCGACGCCTCGGCGCCATGATGCCCCTACGCAGCCCCGGCTAGGAACCGCTGGGGGTGTGGTCGTGGCATCGTCGCGGGTGGGTCCCGTGCACCCGGCTGGCCAGCCTCGCCCTTCCATTCCTCCACACCGGTGGCGTGGGTGTCGCATCCATCTCGGGAGCCTCCTTCTCGGTCGTTCCCATCGGCTCGAAAACCCTGCTCGTGAGGGGCGTGGGAGGCCTCGGGACCCGGGTGAAGACACCCGTCCGGGGCGAAATGCGGGACCGGGTGGACGCGGAGGGACCGCGACCCTCCGGTCGCGGTCCCTCGGTCGTTCCGGTCAGCGCCTGCGGGCGCCGGCTGCTACGGGTTGTTGGCGGTCTGCTCGGCGTCGAACGTGAAGGTTGCCGTCGACGACAGGCCCTGGGCGGCGTTCGTGGCCGCCAGTGGCAGGGTGACGTTGAAGCACAGCACCTCGTTGGTGCCAGCGGCCAGCACCCGGTCGCCGGGATCGGCGCCCTGGGCGTTCGAGCCGAAGATCACGCTGGTGGCCATCGAGCCCAGTACCCCGGAGTAGAGCACGGTGCCGGTGGCGGCCCAGTTGGCGTCGTCGCAGGTCAAGACCCCGGACTTGACCGTGAGGACCAGCTCCGATGCCAGGACGTCCTCGGTGGTGGTCGAGGTCACTGCGTAGCGGAACTCGAGGCTGCCGCTGTTGGTGACCGTCAGTGGGGCAGTGACCTGGTCGCCGGGCGCCATGGCCGCCATGGTGACGACGGTGGTGGCTGGTGTGGCCACCAGGTCGACGGTCCCAGCCGAGAAGGCGTTCCCGGTGACGTTCTCGGTGTCGGTGAACAGTGCCAGCGATGCCACCGTGAAGAGTCCGCCGGCGAAGATCAGCACGGCGAGGGACGCCAGGATCCTGGTCCCGTTGCCCCTTCGACGGCCATCGGTGTCGGCGGCCGGCTGGGAGCGGGTCTCGGTGTGTGCGGTCATCGTTCTCGAGCCTCTCGTTCTCGCGTTGCGGCGCCGTCCTTGGCAGCCGCCACCCTCCCCATCGGACGACTGGGGCCCGAACGTGAGGGTTTTGGCGCGGCGTGCTCCGCTCATCCGAAGGACACGATCAGGTCGGCGTCGGGCCCGAACACCGCCGCCGGATCCTGCTGATCGGTCGCAGCTGCGTTGCCGTAGTACACGAACAGCTCCGTGACCGCGGTGGGGTCGAGGCTGGGCACCGCCACCCAGGCGCTGAGCGCGCCGGTGGCCCCGTCGTAGGACTCCACGTAGTGGTCCAACCGGGTCACCCCGTCCGATGCGGTGAACACGATGTCGTCCCCGCTGGCCAGGGCCTTGACCTGGAGATCGGCGTCGACCAACTGCACCAGCACCGGCTGGTCGGCCAGCGGCCCGCTGACCTGTGATCCGGGGATCGCCAGCGGCTTGCGGTTCAGCCACGGCCCCTGGTCGAACCAGGCGCCCGTCTCCACCGGGCCCGGCACCACGAACGTGGCCGGGGTCCGGTGGTTGGTGTCCAGCGCCGACAGCCAGCCCACGGGCCGGGCGGCGCGCTCGACCCGGACCTCGTCCAACCGGCCGTCGAGGGGCGCGGTGCCGCCCGCCACGTTCCCCACGGTGACGGACCCCGCGGGGTCGGTTCCGAGCTGACCGGCCGCGGCGCCGCTGGCGACCTCGATCGCGTCCACGTACAGGCGGACGGTGGTGCCATCCCAGGTGGCGGCCAGGTGGTGCCAGGCACCGAGCCCGACGGCCCCGCCGGCCGAGGTGACCGTGGCCGGGCTCCCGTCGAGCTCGAGGGTGGCCTGTACCGCAGCGGTGGCGGTGACCCGCAGGTCGAAGATCGGGGCCGCTGCGCTGTCCTGCTTGGCCACGACCGCGGCGTCGCTCGTGAGCGCGTCGAGGTGCACCCAGCCCGACAGGGTGAGCTCGCTCGTGCCGGCAAGGTCGAAGGGGTCGACGTCGAAGGCGTCGTCGCTGCCGTCGAGGTCGACGGCGTCGCCGATCAGGCCGCTCACCAGGTCGCCCGAGGTCATGGCCCCCACACCGACCCCGTCGTGGTTGCGGGCCGACGAGTCGTCCAGCTGGGGGGCGGCGCCAGCGGGGTCCCGGGCGAGGTGCCAGCCGGCCTCGACGGGCGATGGCCAGCTGGCCCGGTGGTCCTGTTGGGAGGGCGCGTCGGTGGCCCCGTAGTAGAGGTACACGGTGGTGTCGGCGCCGCTGGGCAGGGTCGGCACCAGCACCCAGGCCACGAGGGTGCCGGTCACGGCATCGAACCGCTCGATCTCGTGGGGGAGCGGCGTGGAGCCATCGACGGCGGTGAAGCGGACGTCGCTGCCGTCGGCCTGGGCGTTGATGATCAGGTCGGCATCGGTGAGCGACACCAGCAGCGGGTAGTCCGAGAGGGTGGTGGGCACCTGCGCCGCGGGGACCGTGAGCGGGATGCGGCGGCTCCACGGGAGGGCGTCGTACCAGCCGGTGCCCGCGGTGCGGTCCTCGAAGTCGCCGAGGGTCCCGGACTCGAAGCCCTCCACCAGCGCGTAGACGTTCTCGGGGTCCTCGGCCGGCGGTGGGGGCGTGGGGTTGCCGAAGTACAGCCAGTAGGACTGGGTGCTCGCCGCGGCGATCGGATCGAGGGTGCGGAACCAGACGGTGGTCGTGGTCTGGTTCCAGGCCGAGGTGTCGTCGAGGACCCGGTCCAGCTCGGTCCAGGCCAGACCGTCCCAGCGGGCGACCCGGATGTCGGCGCCGTCGGCGCGGGCGAGCCCGCTGGTCACCAGGGCGGCGTGGTCGAAGACCAGTGGCACCGAGTACTCGTCGGGAGCAGCCTCGGTGGCGGTGGTGACGTCGATGCGCTGGCGGAAGACGTACCCGGGGTCCCACCACTGGGGTCCGGCCCACTCGACGACCTGCCAGCCGAAGGAGGCGTTCGAGCTGGTGGCAGCCCGGTCGGCGACCACGGTCACCGCGTCGGCCAGCCCGAAGGTGGCACTGGCCTCGCCGATCACGTCGTCGGCGGTCATGTCGGTCGAGCCTCCGGCGCTGGGCCCCGGCAGGGCGACCGTGGAGATCGCCGTCGACCGTGACGGGTCGACGGCGTCGACGGTGATGGTTCGCGTGGGCTGGCCGGGGGCGAAGTCGACGGTGCCGTGGCGCACCGTGGAGCCGTCTCGCAGGGTCACTGCCTGCACCTGCACGTCGATGGGGTCGCCGCCGACGAGCCGGCTCACCTCCACCGTGGTGGGGGAGGAGAGCGACGTGCGGACCGCCCGCTCGCCGATGTCGGTCCCGGTGCTGGTGGAGGTGGCGCCCGTGAGCAGGAACGTGGAGTCCGGGTCCGCCGATGTCGGCAGCACGATGGTCCCCGTGGTCACCCCCGCCGCCAGCGTGGTTCCCGCGGTCTGGACCGCCACATCGGCGGGGTCGTCGAAGGAGACCACCTGCCAGGCGAAGGTCCGCTGGGGCGAGAGCGCGGTGGTCGCCGCCGACCGGATCCGCAGGTTGGTGGGGCTGGTGAGCTCGGCGAGGTACAGATCGTCGCCGCCGAAGTCGACCGCGGTGGGTTCGGGCGCCGAGGTGACCAGGACGAAGCTGGCGCCCACGTCGACCGCGGGGATGGTGAGGTCGACCTGGTCGGTGCCCCCACCCGACACCGTGCCCCGCTGGACCGAGATGCCGCAGCCGTACTCGATCACGGACCAGCCCACCACGACCAGGGGCGGGACCGCGGCGTCGGTGCTCCGCTGGAGCTCGAGGGTGGTGCCCCCGCCGGCCAGCCGGGCCATGACCGTGGCATCGGGGGGCTCGTTGCCGGTGCTGCGGACCGACGTCATGACGAACGCTCTGGTGGGATCCACGGGCGCGATGGCCACGCTGACCGGACCGTCGATCGCATGGATCGTCTCGCCGTTCTGGACCGACGACAGCTGGGGATCGAAGCAGTCGACGGTCGAGAAGTCGTTGCTGGCCACCAGCTCGTTGTTCGAGAACAGCGCCCAGGCGATCCCGCCGCTGGTCAGGGCGAGCAGGGGCACGGCCAGCGCCACCGCCCGGCGTCGCCGGCGCGACGGCCGGGGGCGATCCGGCTCGGCCGGGACCGACCCAGCACCGCCGCGATCGGGTGGCGGCGCCCAGATGCGGCGCAGCCAGCTCAGGGCCACGGCCACGACGGCGAGGGCCACCACGAACAGCACGATCGTCGGCTGGAAGATCCCCTGGAGCCGGCTGCCCCAGCCCGCCAGCGCCCAGCGGGCCACCAGCTGCTCGCCCTGCAACGGGTAGGGAGTGGGGTCGATGGCCTCGTTGGCGTCACCCTTGGTGATGGCGAAACGGTTCTCGCCCTGCTGCTCGATCTCGATCACCCGGTGGGTGACGTTGGCGAGACCGGGCCGGCGCATGACCACCACATCGCCCACGGCGACGTCGGCGGCCTGGCGGGGCTGGGCGATCACCAGGGACCCGGCCGGCGCATAGTCGCCCATGCTGCCGGTCTGGAGGACGACGGGTCGATATCCGGCCACGATGGCGGCCACCGCGACCGCGGTGAAGAGGATCATCGCGAGGGCGAGCACCCCCAGGGTGAGGCGAAGGGCCCGGGCCCTCACGATGCTCACTGCGGGGCCTCCAGGTCGTGCTCGGCGACCACCGCCAGGTCGACCGTGGTGGTCGCCCCCTGCAGGTCGTTGGGTGCAGAGATGGGCAGCGTGGCGCGGAGGCACAGCGTCTCGCGGGCGCCGACGGCGAGCGTCCGGTCGGCGACCACGGGACGAGCCGTCACCCCGATGCGCAGCCCCCGGGCCAGCAGGGCGTCGGGTCCGGGACCCGGCTCGCACGGCGCTGGCCACAGGTCCCATCCCAGCCAGTCGGCGAGGGCACCGCCGGTGCTGGTGGCGGTGATGGCGTAGCGCAGGGGAAGGTCGCCGGCGTTGCGCACCTCCAGGCTGCCGGTGACCGCGTCGCCCGGTGCCATGTCGGTGGCGTCGAGATCGACGGCCCTGAGCTCGCCGACCTCGACGTCGAGGGTGGCGGCGCCGAGCCGGTTGACCCCGATGACCTCGTTCTCGGCGAAGTTCGCCGACGACTGGCGGGCCCACCAGGCGATCGCGAACGGAACGGCGACCACCAACAGCGCCAGCAGCACCAGCAGGACGGCGCTCATCCGGCGGGGGTCCCCGTGGGCCTCGGAGCCGGCCGTGTCCCCGGTCACGCGGGCGTCACCTCCCACACGAAGTCGGCACTGGCGACCCGGCCGAGGGCCTCCCGGCGGTCGGCGAGGTCGAAGCGGAACCGGAACGAGCGGCTGTCGCCGACGTTGTGGATCCGACCGAGCTCGATGGTCCGGATGGACGCCAGCTCGTCGAGCGACCCCTGGAAGAGCGGCTCGGTGGGCTCGAAACCGTCGCAGGTCTCGAAGCCGCCGCCACGGCCCTCCTCGAGGGTCAGGGTCAGGTAGGGCGCCAGCTCGCCGGCGGCCTCGGTGGTCAGCCGTAGCGCCACCGGCACGATCGACCCCTGGTACACCACCTCGATGCAGCGATCCGTCGGCCGCCCCGGAGCCATGTCGGACAGGTCGAACAGCGACCGGCCGCCGTCGTCGTCCACCAGGGTGATGGTGCCGCTCTCGAAGGTGTTGGCGGCGACGGTGCCCTCGATGCTGAGCGCCTCGCTGGTGCGATTGACCACCAGCGTGGAGATGAGCAGCGCAGTGATCGCTGCGGCGAACGCCCGCGCCGTCGACCGGCTGAGGTGGGGCTCGCGCCGGTCGCCCCTATCGGTCGCGTCCAGCTCCGCCAGCGGCCGGCTCACTGCGCCACTCCCGCTTCCAGGCCCGCCCGGACCGCCCCGGCGGTCTCGACGCCGAGGAGCCCAGCGATGGCTGCGGGCTCCTGGGGTCGGGCCAGCAGGAAGCCCTGCAGCAGATCGCAGCCCGCGGCCTCGACCCGGGCTCGGTGCTCCTCGGTCTCGATACCCTCGGCGACCACTGCGAAGCCCAGCTCGTGGGCCAGCTTGACCACCGATTCGAGGATGATGCGATCCGAGTTCGACCGGACCGCCTGCTGGACGAGCGTCCGGTCGATCTTCAGCATGGTGATGGGCAGCCCCTGCAGGTGTCCGAGAGAGGTCCGACCCTCGCCGAAGTCGTCGAGGGCGATGCCGACACCCAGCCGGTCGAGGCGGGCCAGGTTCTCGAGGAAGGCGGGCTCGGGGCCGACGATGCGCTCGCTCAGCTCCACCACCAGGTTGGCCGGGGCCAGGCCGGTCCGGCGGAGGGCGTGGTCGATGTTGCCGAGCAGGTCACGCGAGCCCAGCTCGGCGGGGGAGACGTTGACCGCGACGAAGAAGTCGGACCTGCCGCCGACTTGCCACGCCGACAGGTCCGCCGTCGCGTGCCGCAGCACCCAGCCGTTGAGCTCGCCGACCAGCCCGCTGCTCTCCGCGAGCTCCAGGATCGTCGCGGTGGAGACCGGGCCCAGGTCGCGGTGGGTCCAGCGGAGCAGCGCCTCCACCCCGTGGATGGCACCAGAGCCGACAGCCACGATGGGCTGGTACACCAGTCGCAGGTCGTCACCCTCGATGGCCTTGGCGAGCTCCGACGCGAGCCGGGCTCGTCGCCGATCGACCGCGTCGAGCTCTTGGTCGTAGCTGGCGACGCTCACCGGATCGGTCACGTCCTTGACGCTGTACATGGCGGCATCGGCCCGGCGGAGCAGCTCGGCGCTGGTCACCCCGGCCTCGGAGTAGCTGGCGCCGATGCTCGCGCCGACCTCCACCACCTCGGTGCCGATCCGGTAGGGCTCGGCCAGGGTGGCCCGGATCTCCTCCAGCGCCGTCTGGACCGCGCCGGACCCGATGCGCTCCTCCAACAGCACCGTGAACTCGTCGCCGCCGAGACGGGCCACCATCGCGTCGGCGCCCAACAGCTTCTGCAGGCGGCCAGCGACCGCGCACAGCAGCACGTCACCGGCGTCGTGGCCCAGCCTGTCGTTCACCGGCTTGAAGCCGTCGAGATCGATGAACAGGACGGCCTGGCGCCGGTAGGGGTCGGTGGCATCGGACAGGACATGGTCGAGACGCTCCAGGAAGTACGCCCGGTTGGGGAGCCCGGTCAGTGCGTCGTGGCGAGCCTGGCGCTCCAGCCGCTCGTGGACCTGGTGGAGCTCGTTCATGAGGCGGTCGTTCTGGAGAGCCACCGTCGCCTGGCCCGCCAACAGGCGCAGGGCGTCGATGGCACCGGTGGGGAGTCGCTCCGGCCTGGCCACCCCTGCCCGCAGCGCCACGATCGAGCCGTCGACCTCGCTCAGGATCAACCGCACCAACAGCGACACGTCGGATGCGGTGATGGCGATCCAGTCGTCGATGTCGGCGTCGCCCGCGCCGATGAACGCCTCCCGGTGCTCGAGGTCGATCTGCTGGAGCGCGCTGCCGCTGCTGCCCGGGGCCGGGAGCGGGAAGCGGACGCCGTCGCGGTTGGCGGTGCCCAGGATCGACCAGCCCGAGACCGTGCTGCCGATGCACACGTCCGCCTTGTCGAACCCGAGGTCGATCACCGCCTGCGCCATCGTCGGCGCCAGCTCGGAGCCGAGGCGGTTGACCTCGTTGCCGACCTCGGCCACCTGCTCGAGCAGCCGGCCCCGCTGCACGGCGTCGGTGGTGGCCCGCCGCTGGGTGAGCACCTCGCCGAGGAGCTGCTCGATGAGGTGGGCTCCGGGGATGGCCACGAGGAGCAGCACGCTCAGCTGGTCGACGATCTGCTCCAGCTCGGTGATCAGGGCGTTGGCGCTGGCGTCGCTGCGCTCGAGCAGCCAGATGCGGGTCATCACGGTGGTGCCCGTGAGCGCCATCCAGTGGACCAGCGCGCCGGTCAGCCGGAAGCGGGCAGCCGCCTCGATGATGGGAAGCGCGAACAGCACCCAACCGATGCCCGAGGTCCCCGTGGCCGCGGTGAGGATCACCACCACGACGGTGTCGCCGACCAGCTCGAGGATCGAGACCCGGTTGGACAGGTCGGGGTCGTCCCGACGTGAGGCGATCAGCGAGGCGCCGTTGATGATGCTCAGCAGCCCCAGGGACAGCGCCAGCAGGTGCCACTGGGCCAGGCCGATGCCGACGACCCCGAAGCGATCGGCGTCGACCACGTACTGGCTGATGATGATGACGCCCACGAGCACCCGCACGCTGCGCACCGCCCGTGCCGCCACCCCTGCGCCGCGCGCCAGGGGAACCCGCTCACGCCAGGAGCGCCGGGCTCCTCCCAGAGCCACGGCGAAGGCCGCCACGGTCATGACGGTCGCCGCCGCGAGGGCGACCAGGTTGCCGGCCTGGACCCACACCACCGGCAGGCCCACGAACGGGATCACCAGGCGCCCGACCCCGGTGACCTGCCGGGGGTCGACCCGGTCGGTGTCCGGGCTCGGGTTGGCGTCGCCCTTGGTGATGTAGTCGGTCTCGGTCGTCGCGTAGACCCGGTGGGTCACCAGCTCGCCGGACCGGTCGTGGTAGGTGATGACCGAGCCCTGGCCGACGAGCTCGTCGGCGGGGTGGTCCATCAGCAGCACCACGTCACCCGGCCCGAGGGTGGGCTGCATCGAGCCGGTGGTGATGATCACCGGGTCCCAGCCGCTGATCGCGATGGTGAGCAGGACCCAGAGCCCGAGCTGGGCGACGATGTAGACGTGGATCCACGCCAGCATGGCGACGATCGGCTGGAGGGCGGGCCGGCCGAGCCGTAGCGGCGGGAGCCGGCGTCTCACGGTCGGGCCTCGACCAGGATCGAGAAATCGGTGGTGCGCCCCTGGGCTCGGTTGTCGTCGATGACCACCGCCCGGGCACTGATGGTGAACAGCTCGCCGGCGACCGCCGACCCGGCCAGCGGGATGCCACTGTCGTAGGCCGGGTGGCTCCGCCAGAGGTCGACCAGGCGGCCCTCGAACACCAGCTGCGGGTTCGAGCCAGCGGCACCGCAGCCGGTTCCCGATCGGTCGACCACGGCCCGCACGTCCACGTAGTCCTCGAGGCCGGTGCCACCACGTCGTTCGGCGTGGAGGCGGATGTCAGCAGGGACCGAGCCCTCGTAGCGCACCTCCACGCAGCCGTCCACCGGCATGCCGGGGTAGAGCCCGTCCGCATCGAAGAGCAGTTCCGCCGACGCGGTCTCCCTGGTCAGGGTGACCACGCCGGCCTCGAAGAAGCCCGAGCTCGAGGTGGTGCCCGAGACCCGGGCCGAGCTGGTGAGGGCGGACCACACCAGAGCGAGCGCGGCGACGAGCACGCCGAGGGCAGCCACTGTGCGCAGAGGCCTCATATGGGTCTATCGGCCCGCCCGTGGCCGCCGTGAGCAGCTCACTCGTCGGATCCGAGGGTCGGCTGGGGCCGGCTGGAGGGCTCCGGCCCGGTGGAGGGTTCCGGCGGCGGCTCCGGTCCGCTGGGGGGCTCGGGCCCGCTGGGGGGCTCGGGCCAGGTGGAGGGCTCCGGCCCGGTGGAGGGCTCCGGCTCGGTGGAGGGCTCCGGGGTCGGCTCCGTCGGCGTCGGGTCGAGGGTCTCGGCGGGGGCACAGCGGGCCTCGGCCGAGGACGGGGTGACGGTCCCCGAGGGGAGGGCCAGGTGGTGGCCCGGCGGAACGTCCAGCTTGACGGTGCTCCCGTCGCGCAGCCGCGCAGCCACCCGTCCGGGAGCCACGTCCATGCCCGCTTCGAAGGGCTGCCAACCGTTGCCGACGTCGACCGCGGCGATGCGGACACCGGGATCCGCGGTCAGCCGGGCCTGCGCGAAGACCACGCTCCGAGGATCGGTGCTGGCCACTTCCATCGACCATCGGTCCCCGCCCTGCACGGCTTCGAAGACCACGGTCGCGGGAAGCAGGTCGGCCTCGACCCGGCCGGAGCCGTCGGTCACGCCGACGTCGCGCCAGCGTCCGGCGTGGTAACGAAGCTGGGCTCCGGCGACGGGTCGTCCGTCGACGTCGGTCACGCAGAGGGCAGTGCGCGTGGTCCTGAACACCACCGTCGAATCGGCGCTGACGTCCTGGGTGGTCGAGGCGGTGAGGTGGCGGTGATGGATCTCGACGTCGGTGCTGGCGACGGGACCGGTGATGGTCACACAGCCCGAGCCGTCGGTGACCCCGGCGTCCGTCCAGCTGGTGGCTCCGTCGCGCCAGCGCACGTCCCCGTCGGGGAGGGCGGCCCCGGTCGCGTCCTGCAGGCACACGGTGACCGGGCTCGCGGGCGCGGCCAGGGCCGAGCCCGCCGCGGGTCCGAACAGCGCCGTGAGCATGCCGGCCAGCACCGCGGCCCCGGTGGCGCCGCGCAGCGAGCGCTTGCGGCGGCGATCGTGGGGCACCCAGAGCTCGCCGGGGTGCGTCGTCGGGCGATCGTCGGCCCGGGGATGCAGGCGGGGATGGTCGATGGCGCAGTAGCGGATCAGCGCTGCCCGGTCCGCGGCGGGGAGCGACGGGAGCTCCACGCCCACCCGATGCCGACCGTCGAGCTGCGGCGTGACGGCGCGTACCACTGCGGTGGCGGTGACGGGCACCGCAGGTCCGTCCGCCCGGGGGAGCTCCAGGTGCAGGGTCAGCTCGCTGCCGACCTCCGGCGCGAGCTCGACGAGGATGCCGACGCCGCGGGGGGTGAGGTCGATGCCCTCGGCCGTCACCCCGTCGAGCTCGACCGGCAGGCTGGTCGACAGGCGCGCGGTGCGCCGGCGATCGCGCTGACGGCCCCCCTCGACCAGGCAGAACTCGATGAGAGCTCGGCGGCTGGCGGCGTCGAGGGCGGTGAAGGCCATGCCCACCCGGACCTCCCCGTCGCCGAGCCGGGACGCGCCTCGCACCTCGGCCTGTCCCTCGATGTGACGCACCGTGCCGTCGATGCGTGGCAGCTCCAGGGTGAACGGTCCCTGCGCCCCCACCGGCGGGGCGTGTGGGAGCGCCGCCCCCACCCCTCGGGCGCTGAGGTCGAGGGTCTGGCCCCCACTGGCCCTCCACCGGAACGGCACGCTCACCTGGACCCGGGGCCCGCTGCGCCGCTGGTTCCGGCGGACGATCACCTGGAGGACGTCGATCATCGGCACCAGGAGCACCATGGCCGCGGCCATGGCGAGGACCCGGGCACCGGACGGGAACGGGGGAAGCAGGTCGGCGTCGATCAGGGTCGCACCTCGCGCCAGGAGCGCACCGTCGACCACCAGCACCGCCGCGGTGAGCAGCCGGAGCCGACCGATGGCCCCGAGCCCTCGTTCGTCTCCCTGGTCCTGCCGCCCCCGGATCCGCCTGCCGGTCGTGGTGTCGACGAGCGCGCCCACGTCGGCGCCGAGGGTGCGCCAGCCGTGACGGACCCAGTCGCCGAGCGCCATGGTGCCCCGGGCCAGCGCGATGCGGGCGGCGATCCCGAGCCCGACAACGGCGGTCCAGGCCGCGACGATTGGGGGCAGGGCGGCGTCGAACGGCACGATCCCGGTCACCAGGGTGCCGCACAGCACCCCGGCGAGGACGAGGAGGCGGACACCGGACCCGTACCCCAGCACCGGGGCGAGGTGGCCGACCCTGGCGCGCCAGGAGAGCCCCCGGCTCCGAACGGGGCCGCCCCGGTCACGGGCCAGCAGCAACCCGTTGCGCACCCGCTGCCGGCGGGCGGCCAGGTAGGCGCCGAGGGAGTCGGGCGCCACCGCTCGGACCAGCGGCCGGTCGTCGGCGGTGCTGGCCCAACCCCGCCGCTGCAGCCGGACCAGGGTGCGGCCCAGCGCGGCGCCGTCGTCGATGGACAGCCCGTCGACGTCGTCGATGGCCGCGGTGCGAACGATCGACCCGGGCCCGACCCACGGGGCCACCCCTCGGGCTCCCAGGCCAGGCTCGAGCACCTCGCGAGCGAGCGCGCTCTCGTCGCGTCCGTCGCGCAGGTGCGCCAGCGAGTCCGGGTTCACCAGCCCCACGCCCAGCTGGGTGACCGCGAGGGTGGGGTCGGCGAAGCGCGGGAGCGTGGCCTCGACGACGTCCGGCATGGGGATCTGACCGGCCTCGAGCCAGAGGACGAACGGAACATCGCTGTCGGCGAGAGCCCGGGCCACGGCGGCCAGCGGGCTGCCGAGGCCCACGTCGTGGTCGGCCCCGAATGCCGCAGCCAGCGTCGCCACCTCCGGTCGCTGGTGGTCGTCCAGCACCCGGACCCGGATGGGGCCCCGGATCGCGGCGCAGCCCACCAGCGAGCGTTCGATGACGTCCAGGTCCGCGCCGCCGGCCGTCACCACCACGTCGACGGGGACGTCCACCGGTTCGATCGGTGGGTGCCGTGGGGGTGGGGTCCAGGCCTGGTAGGCGAGGGCAGCCAGCTGCAGCATGCCCCAGGTCTCGACTGCGACGAGCGGGACCGAGAGCGCCAGGGTCGCCCCCGAGCCCAGGGTGGTGAGCCGCCAGCCGAGGTACGGGAGCGCGACAGCCAAGGCGAGGAGGACCAGCCCCCGCTGGCGCGTCAGGTCACGAGCGGTCGTGCCCCTGTGGCTGGCCGCTGCTGGCACCGGGCGACCCTTCCTCGACCTGGTCGGACCTCACTCGGATCGGCCGAACCACTGGCCAGTTGAGCGGAGACCCGCCGAAGCTCGCTGGGATGGCGGCGGTGCCGGCGTGTACTGTCGGGCTGCGAGCGCGGGAGGATGGCATGCAGACGATCTTGGTCGGCGTCGACGGGAGCGAGACCGCGCAGGCAGCCTGCGAGGAGGCCGCGACCCTGGCGAGGGCGATGGGCTCCGGCCTGCACCTCGTGAACGCCGTGGAGCCGGGCGGGGCGGTGGAGGTCGGGGTGGGCAGCGATCGGGCCACCTTCGACACCAAGAGCGACGCCGAGCTGATGCTGCAGCAGACGAAGTCGGCGTTGCCCGGCGACCTGACGGTGACCATCCGCGTGGTGACCAGGAACCCCGCGAAGGCGCTCATCGAGGAGGCCGAGCGGGTCGAAGCCGATCTCATCGTGGTGGGCAACCGGCACATGCAGGGCGTCAAGCGGTTGCTGGGAAGCGTGGCGAACGACATCAGTCATCACGCGCCCTGCAGCGTCTACATCGCCAAGACCAGCTGACGACGGATCCGCCCGGCGGCGGCCGGCGATCGGTCAGGGTCCAGCGGTGACCTGGCCCTCCCGATCGAGGCGCTCACGGCCGCCAGCGCCAGCCTCGGCACCAGGGCCCAGGGTCAGCATGACACTGACCACCAGCGCCCAGGCCGGGATCACGATGACCGGCAGGAGGAAGATCTCGATCACCGCCAGGACGATCACCGCGAACCCGGCCCAGCCGAGCCAGTTGGGCAGGACCGGCGTCCGCAGGGCCAGGAGCGACGTGGTGGCGACCAGAACGCAGTTGAAGGCGACCGAGGCGATCAGGAACACATAGCCGGTGGAGACGGCCAGGCGGGCCAGGTCGGGGTCGACCTCGAACAGGGACGAGATCTCGACCGCGTTCGACGTGGCCGAGAGGAGGGTGGCTGCGGCGACGAACATGGCGGCTCCCGCCAGCCCGGCGCCGAAGCCGAGGTCGGGAAGGATCGTCGGCTCGGCCTCCTCGGACCGGAACCGGGTCCGGAGCGCGCTCAGGAACCAGACGAACAGCAACGCCCCGACCGTGGCGATGGCGAATCCGGTGATCTCGAGGTTCCGGTTCCCGCTGTCCGCGTAGTGGGACAGGATCTCCTCGTCGGTCGCCGAGTCGATCTCCTCGATGACGAGGAAGAGGACCCCGACGACGGCCAAGATCGCGTAGAGGATCCCGCTGGACAGGGACGATGGTCGCTTCATGGCGCCCTCCCGCGGTCACCAGGGCCCCACCACACGCTGCCGACCTCGGCTGCATCGTGAGCTTTCACTATCGCACGAATGGGGCAGCCGGTCCACCGCCCGGATGGCCACGTGGCTCGGGTGGAGTCAGGTGGTGAGGACCCGCTGCAGGCGCCAGACCGCCAGGCTGTACAGGACCACGGCATAGCCCAGCAGGATCAGCAGGAAGACGCCGATGTCGGCGAGCCCGCCGTCGGCGGTCACCAGCTCCTCGAAGGACTCGATGGCCCAGGCGTGCGGGGCAATGTGGGCCACCTGCCAGGCGGTCTCGTTGAGGAACTTGATGGCAACCAGCGGGAACGTGGCCCCACCGAGCACGGCCAGGCCCATGCCGAACAGGCCCGACAGGCTCCCCACCTGCTCCTCGTCGCGGGCCACTGCGCCCAGGAGCATGGCGGCCGCGCTGGACACGAGCGCGAACACCAGCAGGGTCAGGAAGGCGCCGAGCGGGCTTCCCCAGTTGGCTCCGAAGATCGCCCAGCTGCCGATCATGATGAACAGCCCCTGGAAGAGCGCGATGCCGAGCCGACCCACGCCCTCGCCGAGGATGATGTCGCGCACCGTGGCCGGCGTGGAGAGGATCCGGCGGGCCACTCCGAGCCGGCGGGTCTGGATGAGGGTGCTGGCGGCCGCCAGGGTGGTGAGAAAGGTGAAGAGCGTGATCTGGGTGTGGGCCCCGATGTCGAACTGCTCGAAGCGGTCGACCGACTGGGGCTCGCCCGCGCCGCTGATTGCGACCTCGACATCCGGCAGGGTTGCCTGCCAGGTCCTGGCCATCTCCAGCGCATCGGCGTAAGGCGCCACCGCACGGTCCTCGGCGAAGCGGGCAGCCCGGATCACGTTCGACTGCTCGGCCACCACTGCCTCGACCGCGGTGCCGACGGCGCCGAGATCGAGCCCGAACTGGGTCACTGCCCGCAGGGCGACGCTCGCTCCAGCCTCGAGGCTCTCCTCGTAGCCGGCGGGCACGATCAGCGCGGCATCGAGCTGGCCCCGCTCCACCCGGCGGACCACCTCCTCCTCCGAGGAGGCCGTGGTCACCTCCATCCCGTCGAGCTCGCGGAGGCCGTCCAGCAGCTCCGTCGCCAGGCGGCTGTCGTCCAGCATCACCACGCCCAGCTCGACGTCACCGCTGCCGCCCCGGAGCGCACCCAGCAACAGGATGAGCAGGACGGGCAGCACGAAGACCTGGACCAGGTTCTGGGGCTGGCCCATGAACCGGCGCAGGGTCAGGGACGCGATCCTCAGCACGTTCACGGCGCCAACCCCCTGCGCAAGGGCCCCATGGCGATGCCGCCGGCCACTGCGCCGAGGGCGACGAGCACCACTGCCGGGAGGACGACCACCCCGAGCTCGCCTCCGGCCAGGTCGGCGAGCCCGTCCATGAACCAGCCGTGTGGCGACAGGAACTGCAGGCGCCCGATCCAACCCCCCACGAACTCGAGAGAGAAGAAGGTCCCGCCGAGCAGCCCCAGCACGGTGCTGATGTTGGAGGCGTAGATGGTGGCCTGCTCCGCAGTGCGGGCCACGCTGCTGACCAAGGCGGCGATGCCGGCGGCGGCGACCGTCACCGCGACCACGAGGATCGCGACACCCAACGGGTCGCCCCAGTCGGCATCGGCGACGTACGACGTCACGACCACCAGGACCGTGGCGCTGATCAACGCGGTCGCCACCGCGCCGATGGCCTTGCCGGCCAGGATCGAGGCCCGGGAGATCGGGGCCGCGAGCAGCCTGGTGAGGGTGCCGTCGTAGCGCTCCTGGAGCAGGTTGACGAACCCGAGGTGCACGGTGAAGAACAGGAAGAACACCGTCATGCCCGCGGCGTAGAACGTCGAGCCGTCGAGCTGCCTGACGTCGGCGCTCACGTCCTCGATGGTGACCGGACTCGGTGTCTCCAGCACCTGGACGCCGACCACCAGCCGATCGACGGGCCCGCCCACCAGCTCCTCGAAGGTGGCGGTCACGATGCGCACCGAGGTGAGCTCGCTGGCGTAGCCCTGGGCGATCGCCGCCGCGTAGCTGGCCTCGATCTCGGCCTGGGAGTTCTGGATGACCTGGATCTCCACCGGGCGCTCGGACTGGACGTCGTCCGAGAAGCCGGCGGGGATGACGAAGGCCGCAGCGACCTCGTCGCTGCCGGTGACGTAGGGGTTGGGGTCGCCCTCGGCCAGCGCCCGGGCTCGGGCCACAGTGTCCACCCGGACCAGCTCCACCCCCGGGATCTGCCCCAGGATCCCCTCGATGAACAGCTCCCCGACCGGGCCCCCGTCGTCGAGGTCGACGACGGCGTAGCGGGCGCTGAACTCGTAGTCGTCCTGGGTCGACCCGAAGATGAAGCCGAAGATCAGCGCCAGGGCCAGGGGGATCACCAGGGCCGTCAGCCACACCGACCGGTTCCGGACCCGCTGCACCAGGTCCTTCCGCGCGATCAGCCAGGCGGCCCGCATCGTCACTCCCGCAGGGTGCGCCCGGTGAGCTTCATGAAGACGGTCTCGAGGTTGGTGGTGTGAACGTCGACGCCGCCGACGTTCACGCCGGCGTCCCTGGCCGCCAGCAGCAGATCGGGGAGCCGGTGGGTGACGTCGTCGACGACCAGGTCGATGCCGGTGTCTCCCACCGCAGCGCTCAGGACCCCCTCGAGGCCACCGAGGGCCTCGGCGCCGGCGGCGAGCGAGCGAGTCGCGGTGAGCTTCACGTGGTCGTGCTCACCCACCAGCCTCGCCAGCTCCCGCTGGGTGCCCTCGGCCCGGAGCTGACCCTCGTCGATGATGCCGACCCGATCACAGAGGCGCTCGGCCTCCTCCATGTAGTGGGTGGTGTACAGCACCGCCATCCCGCTGGCGCCGAGCTGTTCGACCGACTCCAGGATGGCGTTGCGGCTATGGGGATCGACACCCACGGTGGGCTCGTCGAGGATCAGCAGGGTCGGCTGGTGCAGGAGCCCGATGCCGATGTTGAGCCGGCGCTTCATGCCGCCCGAGTACTCCTCGGTGCGGTCGTCGGCCCGGTCGGTCAGCTGGATGGTGTCGAGGACGTGGTCGATGCGGTCGGTGAGCTCTGCTCCCCGCATGCCGTACAGGCTCCCGAAGAAGCGGAGGTTCTCCCGGGCGCTCAGGTCCGGGTAGACCGCGAGGTCCTGGGGGACGTAGCCGATGTGGCGCTTGGCGTCGACGGCGTGCTCGTCCATGGCCATACCCATGACCTCGACCTCGCCGCCGTCACGCTCCAGCAGGCCCGCGATCATCGAGATCGCGGTGGTCTTCCCGGCCCCGTTCGGGCCCAGCAACCCGTAGGTCTCACCCGGCTGGATCTGGAAGGACACGTCGTCGACCGCCACCAGATCGCCGTACTCCTTGCGGAGGCCCTTGCACGTCAGGATCGGGCCCTGCTCGTCTCGCGGTGCCACCTCGCCGCTCCTGTGATCGCCGGCTCTCAGTCTCGGCCGACGGGCACGGCGGGTGTAGGGGCTTTGGGCCCCCAAGCGCTGGCCAGACGGTCAGACCTGGGGCACCGCTTCGAGCGCCGATGCGATCGCCTCGTCCCCGAGGTCGAAGTCGACCATCTCCCCCGTGAGGTAGGCCTCGTAGGCGCTGAGGTCGAGGTGGCCGTGGCCGCAGAGCGCGGTGAGGATCACCGTCTCCTCGCCCGTCTCCCTGGCCCGGTTCGCCTCACGGATGGCCGCGGCGATGGCGTGGGTCGGCTCGGGCGCGGGCACGATGCCCTCGGTGCGCGCGAACTGCACCGCGCTGGCGAAGCACTCGATCTGGGGCGCCGACTCGGCCTCGACCAGGCCCAGCTCGTAGATGTGGCTGAGCAGCGGGCTCATCCCGTGGTACCGCAGCCCACCGGCGTGGATGGGGTCGGGGACGAAGGGATGACCGAGGGTGTGCATCTTCATCAGCGGCGTCATCCCGGCGGTGTCTCCGAAGTCGTACCGGTACTCGCCCTGGGTGAGGCTGGGACACGCCGCGGGCTCGACGCAGCGGATCGTGGGGTCGATCCTGCCCGCGAGCTTCTCCCGAAGGAACGGGAACGCCAGGCCGCCGAAGTTCGACCCACCACCGGTGCAGCCCAGGAGCACGTCGGGCATCACGCCGGCCATCTCCATCTGGAGCAGCGCCTCCTCGCCGATCACCGTCTGGTGCATGAGGACGTGGTTCAGGACGCTGCCGAGCGAGTAGCGCACGTCGTCGTGCGGTGCGGCCTCGGCGACTGCTTCGGAGATGGCGATGCCGAGGCTGCCCGGATGGTCGGGGTTGTCCTTGAGGAGGGAGCGCCCGAACTCGGTCACGTCGGAGGGGCTGGAGTGCACGGTGGCCCCCCAGATCTCCATCATCGTCTTGCGGTACGGCTTCTGGCGATAGCTCGACGCCACCTGCCACACCTCGCACTCGAGGCCGAACTGGGCGCAGGCGAAGGCCAGCGACGACCCCCACTGGCCCGCACCGGTCTCCGTGGTGAGCTTCCGGACGCCGGCCTTGGCGTTGTAGAACGCCTGGGGCACCGAGGTATTGGGCTTGTGGGACCCGGAGGGGCTGACGCCCTCGTACTTGTAGAAGATCTTCGCAGGGGTGTCGAGAGCGCGCTCCAGCCCGTGGGCTCGGAACAGCGGGGTGGGCCGCCAGATCCTGTAGATGTCGAGCACCTCCTCCGGGATGTCGACATAGGAGTCCTGGCTGACCTCCTGGAGGATCAGCTCCATGGGGAAGAGGGGCGCGAAGTCCTCGGGCCCGGCGGGCTCGAGCGTGCCCGGATGCAGCGCCGGCGGGGGAGGCTCCGGCAGGTCAGGCACGATGTTGTACCACCGGGTGGGGATCTGGTCTTCGTCGAGCAGGTACTTGTGCTGGGTCATCGACATCGCTCCTGGCCGGGCTCTCTCGAGCGACAGTGTCGCCGAGGTCTGGCCCGCACGCCAGCGGTTCGATGGTCGAGCGCTTGACACCGGCCGCCGCGGCGGGAAGGGTGGCTGGTGCTCGTCGTGAGACGTGCGGGGTCGGGCGGGGGCGTTCGTTCCGATCGAGCTCCGGGCGATCGTGGCGGGCGGGTGGTCCAGGGCGGGCCGCTCCAACGGAGCCATGGGAGAGACAGCACATGAGCGATCGGACAACTTCAACCCTGTCGCACGCGCCCACGCGCGGTAGGCCTCGTCGGGGACGCCGGCGCCTGTTCGGGGTGACATTGGTCGCGGCCCTGGTCGCACCCTTGATCGCGGTGGCGGCGGCCCAGCCCTTCCCGCCGTTCCCCGATCCTGCGCCTGGGCCGTTCCCGGACACTGAGAAGCTGAACTTCGAGGCTCAGCTGCTCCCGGCCGAGATCAACGCCGTCACCGACCGTGGCGGCGTGCTGCTCAACGACATCTGGGGTTGGACCTCACCTGCGGGCGAGGAGTACGCCCTGATCGGCACCGGCGACGGCATGTCCATCGTGCGGGTGACCGATCCGGCCAACCCCGAGTTCCTCGGGCAGCTCCCGACCCCGAGCATGTTCGCGAACCTGTGGGGCGACGTCGCCACCTACGACACCCCGAGCGGGTCCTTCGCGTACTTCGTCACCGAGGCCGACGGCACGGGCGTACAGATCCTGGACCTCGACCAGCTCGACGCCCTGCCGCCCGCAGCGAACACGAGCGTGCAGATCCCGGCAACCGCAATCTGGGAAGAGGGCGGGTACGAGAGCGCCCACAACATCTACATCAACCAGGCGAGCGGCTTCGCGTACATCGCCGGGGTGGGTCTCGTGAGTGAAGGGCCGACGGCCTGCGACGGCGAGGACTTCCACCCGTCGCGGTTCAACGCCTTCATCCTGGACCTGCGGTCGGATCCGACCGACCCCACGATCGCCCGCTGCGTGGCCGACGCCGCCGAGCACGACTTCTACGTGGTCAACTACAACGGCGTCGACAAGGACTACAAGGGCCGGGAGATCGCCTTCGTGTTCGACGGCCGCGACAAGGACGCCCCCTCGCGACGTGGGCAGCGTACCGACGACACGCCTGACGTGCTGGGTGGTGGCACCAC
>JBFKRY010000031.1:0-28021 GCA_041636995.1 Acidimicrobiales bacterium
CCCCGACGCCGACGCCCACGCCCACGCCCACGCCGTTCCCAACCCCGCCACCGGTGGACACCTAGGGAGCGGGCGATGACGGGACGTGATCGAGGCGCCATCGCGGTCGAGACCGGGGTCGCGGCCACGCTGCTGGTCCTGCTCTTCTTCGGGATCCTCGAGCTGGGGATGCTGCTGCGAACCCGCACGATCATGACCGACGCCTCCCGCGAAGGCGCCCGGGCGGCGGCGGCGCTCCCGCGCGTGGAGAACTTCCAGAACAACGCCCTGGCCGCGATCAACGGTGTGATCAGGACGCACGAGACCGAGCCCGTCGACTACGTGGTGATCTACCGCGCCGACCCGGCCACCGGCGATCCCGCGAGCGGCGAGGCCGTCGAGAGCTGCCTGATCGACTGCTGGCGCTACGAATGGATCTCGGGAGGCTTCGAGCAGAAGCTCGGTGCCAGCTGGAACCACCTGGATCAGAGCGCCTGCGGCGGAGTCACCGACACCGACTGGCTCGGTGTCTACGTGCGGGGTCACTACGACGGGACCATGCCGTTCCTCGACCTGGACCGGAGCTTCACCGACCGGACGATCATGCGCCTCGAGCCGATGGAGCTCGGCGTGGTGTGCCGGCCATGAGCGGGATCGGGGACCTGCGGGAGGCCCTGCAGACGCGCCGTGGCCCGGGTCACGCCGAGAGCGGCTACGTGTTGGTCATGCTCGCGCTGATGTTCACGTTGCTCATGTTGGCTGCGGGGTACTCGGTCGACGCGGGCAACTGGAACCTCCACCGCAACGAGACCCAGACCGCCGCCGAGGCGGCAGCCCTGGGCGGGGTGGCGTTCCTCCCCGACGACTACGCCACCGCGGTCCTCACCGCCGAGCAGATCGCCAGGGATCACGGCTACGACCCGGCCACGCAGGTGGCCGTCGAGCCCGGCGACGGCGACAACCAGCTCAAGGTGACCGTCACCGAGGTGGTGTCGAACTACTTCGTGCGGGTCATCGGCATGTCCACCACGACCATCGCCCAGACCGCGGTCGCCGAGTTCGAGCAGCCGGTGGAGATGGGGAGCCCGTCCCACGTGCTCGGCAACGATCCCGAGACCGGCTTCTCGCCCGACTACTGGCTCAGCATCGCCAGCCGGAACGTGCGCAAGGACCTGGGCGATCGCTTCAACACCCGGCGCTGCTACTCGGGCACGGCGAACTGCTCGGGCACGTGGAACGACGAGTACGACACCAGCGGCTACAAGTACGCGATCCGGGTGACCGACACCACCCAGCCGCTACGCATCCAGATCTTCGACCCGGCCTGGGTGTGGACCGGGAGCACCTGCAACATCCCGACCTGGCCCACCGCCGCCGAGGTGGCCTACCTCCAGTCGATCGACGACGGCTCCGACCCCGACATCCCGCTGGGCTACTACGCGGACGCCGGGACCCGCTACGCCGGCGGGGACACCGCCTGGTGCTCGGGCGACGACCGGCCAGGCAGCTACGGACCGGCCACCCGGTACACGGTGCGGCTGCCGGACACCTCGCCCTGGAACGACAACGACAACACCGAGGTCGACATCAGCGGCTGCCGGCCGGAGACCTTCCCGGCGTACACGCCCACGTCGATCTACGCCCCGCCCACCCAGACCATCGCGGAGTACCTCGACCCGGTGGGCCCGGACAACGAGTGGCGGGTGCGCAACGACAGCACCTTCACGTTCGCCGAGGTGTTCCGCCGCTGGGTGACCATCTGCGAGATCAACCCGGGACCCTGGCTCCGAGAGGGCGACTACATCCTGCAGGTCCAGACGACCAACTCCACGGCCGGCCAGAACCGGTTCTCGCTGCGGGCCGGGCCCCCCGACGGCGGCAACGGCGTGCTCGACATCGGCCAGGCGTCGTTCTCACGGGGGCGGCTGCCGATCTACGCCAACACCGGCTCGGCCGACATCAAGTTCTACCTGGCCCGGGTGCCGCCCAGCTCCGGCGAGCGCCTGCTCGAGGTCACCTTCTTCGACATCGGCGACTCGTCCTCCCCCGGCACCCTCTCGGTCCTGCCGCCGCCCGGGGCACTGTCGCTGGGCTACTTCCCCGACTGCGAGTTCACCCTGAGCGGCAGCCCGCTGGCCAGCACCAACTGCTCGCTGCCCAACGTCTGGGACGGCAACGGCTACGGCGAGCAGATCGTGGAGGCCGAGGTGAGGATCCCGTCCCAGAACGACCCGGTGAACCCGTACTGGTGCGACGTCACCAACCCCGACGACTGCTGGGTCACGGTGCGAGCCGAGTTCTCGGGCGGCCTCACCGACGCCACCACCTGGACCGCCACCCTGATCGGCGACGCGGTCCGGCTCGTGGATGACGACTGAGTCCTCCCGCACGCCGACGCTCGTGCGCCTGCGGCTGCGCCCGAGGCGCCGCTCGTCGCTCGATCCCTCGCTCCTCCCCCTCGACCCGCACGCCGACGCTTGTCGGCGTGCGGCTGCGCCGGAGGCGCCGTTCGTCGCTCGATCCCTCGCTCCTCCCAGATACGATCGGGAGGGCTCGGAGGGCGATTCAACAACGAGTCGGCCCATCCGATGATGTACTCGTGACCACCAACGTCTCCGACCCGCCCGCGATGACGACTCAACTGGTCGACCCCGCCACCCTGACCACCTGTGAGCTCACCGTGGTCGTGCCCGTGTACAACGAGGAGGAGTCGCTGCCCGCCTGCGTGGCGTCGTGGATCGCCACCCTGGACCGGGTGGGGATCGACTACCGGCTGCTGGTGATCGACGACGGCTCCACGGACGCCACCGCGGCCACCGTCGCCGAGCTGGACCGCCACGAGCGGGTGGTCGCGGTCTCCAAGCCCAACCAGGGGCACGGGCCCACCATCCTGGAGGGATACCGCGTCGCCGCCCGGACCTCGGAGTGGGTGTTCCAGGTGGACAGCGACGACGAGATCCCCGCCGACGCCTTCCCCGCGCTGTGGATGCTGCGCCACGGGGTCCAGGCGGTGTTCGGGATCCGCCTCGACCGCTACCAGAGCCTCGACCGCAAGCTCATCTCCTGGGTGGCCGCGCTCACCAACCGGGTGCTGCTCCGGGGCCAGGTCACCGACGTGAACGTGCCCTTCCGGCTGATGCGCGCCGATGCCCTGCGGCCGATCGTCGACGTCCTCCCCGACGACACCTTCGCCCCCAACGTCGTCATCGCCGGGGTGCTGAGCCGCGACCGGGCCGCCTTCGCCGAGCTGCCCGTCCCCTTCGAGCCCCGCCGGAGCGGGTCGGTGTCCATCGTCGGCTGGGGCGCCCTCCGGGCCGCAGCCCGGTCCTTCGTCCAGACCGTCAAGCTGGCGCGCGCTCTCTGATGGCCTCGCCCCGCATCGTCGTCATCGGCGGAGGCCCGACCGGCCTCGGCGCCGCCCACCGGATGCAGGAGCTGGGCCACGACGACTGGGTGCTCCTCGAGGGCGGCGACCACTTCGGCGGGCTGGCCTCCTCGGTGGTCGACCCCCAGGGCTTCACCTGGGATCTCGGCGGCCACGTGCTGTTCTCGCACTACGAGTACTTCGACCACCTGGTCGACTCGCTGCTCGGCGACGCCTGGCTCCACCACGTCCGTGAGGCCTGGGTCCGCATGCGGGACCGGTGGATCCCCTACCCCTTCCAGAACAACGTCTGGCGGCTGCCCGAGGACGATCTGGTCGAGTGCCTCCACGGCCTGCTCGCGCTCCGGGACCAGCCACCGGGCCCGCCGCCCGAGACCTTCGACGACTGGATCCTCCGCTCGTTCGGCACCGGCATCGCCGACGTGTTCATGCGCCCCTACAACTTCAAGGTCTGGGGCTTCGAGCCCAAGGAGCTCAACGTCGAGTGGATGGGCGACCGGGTGGCCACCGTCGACCTGGCCCGGGTGCTCGAGAACCTGGTGCGCCGGCGCGACGACGTGGCCTGGGGGCCGAACGCCACGTTCCGGTTCCCGGCCACCGGCGGCACCGGCTCGATCTGGGGGACCCTGGCCGACCGGCTCCCGTCCGAGCGCCTGCTGTCCGGCCACCGGGTGACCGCCATCGATCCCGACCGCCGGGTGGTGCGCTGCGAGAACGGCGCCGACTTCGGCTACGACGCCCTGGTGTCGACCATGCCCCTCGACCAGCTGCTGCAGCGGCTCCACGGCCACGACGACCTGGCCGGGGCCCGGGAGGAGCTGGTGTGGTCCAGCGCCCACATCGTCGGCATCGGCATCGACGGCGACACCCCCGAGGAGCTCCGCACGAAGTGCTGGATGTACTTCCCCGAGGAGGCGGCCCCCTTCTACCGGGCCACGGTCTTCTCGAACTACTCGCCCGCCAACGTGGCCCGTCCGGGGCGGCAGTGGTCGCTCATGTGCGAGGTCTGCGAGTCGCCACGCAAGCCCGTCGACCACGGCGCAGTGGTGGCCCAGACCCGGGCCGGGCTCGAGCGCACCGGCCTGATCTCGCCCGACCACGAGGTGGTCAGCGAGTGGCACCGCTTCCTCCCTCACGGCTACCCCACGCCGTTCCTGGGCCGTGACGCCCTGCTCGGGTCCGTGGAGCCCCGGCTCCGAGCCCTCGGGATCCACAGCCGGGGCCGCTTCGGCGGCTGGAAGTACGAGGTCAGCAACCAGGACCACTCGCTCATGCAGGGCGTGGAGGCCGTCGACCACCTGCTCACCGGCAGCGACGAGGTCAGCTACTTCGACCCCATCCGGGTGAACGGCCGCTGACGGGCCGGGGCGCCGGCACCCCCCGACCCACCAGCACGAAAACCGCTCGGGAGCGGGGCTTTCGCGCTCGGATTGCCGCGGATCGGCGCGGCCGAGCGGTTACGGTCGATCCCGGACCGTCACCGGCGCTGGCCATACTGGGATCGCCGAGAGGCGCCGGACGGCCCGACCAGACCCCCGACGAGACCAGACCCCCGACGAGAGAGGCACCGATGGCCCGCCAGGAGCAGCTGCTCCCGTTCGCGAAGGAAGTGGTGGACGTCCCCGTCGCCGACGAGATGTCGGAGTCGTTCCTGGCGTACTCGCTTTCGGTGATCACCGCCCGAGCCATCCCCGACGTCCGCGACGGGCTCAAGCCCGTCCAGCGGCGCATCCTCTACTCCATGCTGGACATGGGGCTGCGCCCCAACAGCCCGCACCGCAAGTGCGCCCGGGTGGTGGGCGACACCATGGGCAAGTACCACCCCCACGGGGACATGGCCATCTACGAGGCCCTGGTCCGCCTGGGCCAGGACTTCGCCCGCAACATCACCCTGGTCGACCCCCACGGCAACTTCGGCTCCCTCGACGACCCCCCGGCCGCGGCCCGCTACACCGAGTGCCGGCTCACCGACGCGGCCATGGAGATGGTGCGCGAGATCGAGGAGGAGACGGTCGACTTCCGTCCCACCTACGACGGCGAGAGCGTCGAGCCCGTCGCCCTGCCCGGACTGCTGCCCAACCTGCTGGTCAACGGCACCAGCGGCATCGCCGTGGGCATGGCCACCAACATGCCCACCCACAACCTCGCCGAGGTGTACGGCGCGGTCGAGCTGGTGATGAAGAAGCGGCGGCCCAAGCCCACCGTCGACGAGCTGCTGGCCCGGCTCCCCGGGCCGGACTTCCCGTCCGGGGGGATCGTCATCGACGACGGCCTGCGCGAGGCCTACGAGACCGGGCGGGGCACGTTCCGGATCCGGGCCCGGGTGGACTTCGAGAAGATCACCCGCAACCGCCAGGGCATCGTGGTCACCGAGCTGCCCTACCTGGTCGGCCCCGAGAAGGTCGTCAAGCGCATCAACGAGCTCGTCGTGGCCGGCAAGCTCGACGGCGTCGTCGACGCCAAGAACCTCTCCGATCGCAAGTCGGGGCTGCGCCTGCTGGTCACCCTCAAGCCCAACGTCAACCCCGAGGCGGTGCTGGGCGAGCTCTACCGCCAGACCCCCCTCGAGGAGACCTTCGGGATCAACAACGTGGTGCTCGTCGACGGGGTGCCCCAGACCCTCGGGCTCTACGACCTGTGCCGCCACTACGTCGATCACCGCCTCGACGTGGTGGTCCGCCGCACCCGGTACCGCCTCGAGCGGGCCCGGGACCGGTTGCACATCGTGGAGGGCCTCATCATCGCCCTCGACAACATCGACCTGGTCGTCTCCATCATCAGGGGGTCGGCCGACGTCGACGAGGCCCGCCGGGAGCTGCGAGCCCAGCTCGACCTCACCGAGGTCCAGGCCACCCACATCCTCGACATGCAGCTGCGGCGCCTGACCGCGCTCGAGAAGCAGAAGATCGTCGACGAGCGCGACGAGCTCGAGCGCCACATCGACGAGTACGAGCGGCTGCTGAAGTCCGAGCAGCGGCAGCGGACGCTGGTCCTGAAGGAGCTGGAAGAGGTCGTCGACGTGTACGCGACCGAGCGACGCACCGAGATCGTGGGCGCCGAGGAGGCGCCCACCTACGACGACGTCCCCCTGGTCGCCGAGTCCGACGAGCCCGACGCCCCCTGCCTGGTCACCCTGGCCACCTCCGGGGTCATCGGCCGGGCCCCCACCGAGGGGGCTCGGCGGTCGGCGCCGGGCCGCCACGACGTCATCTGTGCCGCCGCGCTCACCACAACCCACGCCCAGGTGGTGTCCATCACCAGCGAGGGCCGGGCCCTCACGGTCCGGGCCGGCGAGCTGCCCGAAGTCGGTGGCCGGTCCCGGGGCGCCCCCGGATCGCAGGTGTTCGGGACCAACCGGGGCGAGGAGATCCTCACCGTGGTCGCCCCCGGGGAGGAGAACGTGGTGCTGGTCACCACCGGCGGGGTGGTCAAGCGGATCAGCCCCACCGAGCTGGCCGAGACCCGCAGCGGCAAGCCGGTCATCTCGCTCAAGGGCAACGACAAGCTCGCCGCCGCGTTCTCGTGCCCCGACGGGGTGGACGTCGTCCTGGTGGCCTCCGACGCCCAGGTGCTGCGCACCCCGGTGGACGCCATCAGCGTCCAGGGCCGCAACGCCGCCGGTGTGGCCGGCATGAAGCTGCGGGAGGGGGCCGCGGTGGTGGGGGCGGGCCCCGCCATCGGCGACGGCGCGGTGGTGACCGTCTCCGACATCGGCACCGCCAAGGTCACCCCCTTCGAGGAGCTCGAGTCCCGGGGCCGGGGCGGCACCGGGGTCCGCATCACCCGCTTCACCAAGGAGAAACGCCTGGTCATGGTGGCGGTGGTGGGACCGGAGCCGCTGCTCGCGGTGATGGCCACCGACGACGACCACAAGAAGACCGATCCCACGCCCGTCGAGCTCACCCTCGAACCCACCCGGCGCGACCTGGTGGGCACCAGGACCGAGCGCCCCATCCTCGCCGTGGGCGTGGCCCGGTTCGGGCAGTGAGCGCCATGGCCGAGACCAACCGCACCCGAGCCGCCTACGACGCCGACGCCATCCAGACCCTCGAGGGGCTCGAGGCCGTCCGCAAGCGCCCCGGCATGTACATCGGCGGGACGGGCAGCGGCGGGCTGATGCATCTGCTGTGGGAGCTCATCGACAACGCGGTCGACGAGGCCGCAGCCGGGTTCTGCACCAAGATCGAGGTCATCCTCCATCGCGACGGATCCATGGAGGTCATCGACGACGGCCGGGGCATCCCGGTCGGCAAGCACAAGAAGCGCAAGGTCTCGGCCCTCGAGGTGGTGCTCACCGAGCTCCACGCCGGCGGCAAGTTCGGCGGTGCCGCGTACGGGGCCTCCGGCGGGCTGCACGGCGTCGGCGCCTCGGTGGTCAACGCCCTCTCCTCGCGCCTGATCGCCGAGATCGACCGGGAGGGCCACACCCACCGGCTGTGCTTCCGGGAGCGGGTGGCGGGCCAGTTCAACGGCAACGGCAGCTTCCGGGCCGGCCACACCCTCCAGAAGGTCAAGAAGACCCGCAAGACCGGCAGCCGCATCCGCTTCTGGCCCGACCTCGACGTGTTCGACCCCGAGGCCGCCATCGGCTTCGACGAGATCTGCGAGCGGGTGGCCCGCACCTGCTTCGTGGTGCCGGGCCTGCGGGTCCGCATCGAGGACCGCCGGGCCGGCCAGCAGAACGAGCCGTTCGAGTACGTGTCCCGGGGCGGGCTCTCCGACCTGGTGGAGTCGCTCACCATCGGCGAGGCCGTCACCGAGATCATCAACGTCAGCGGCACCAGCACCTTCGAGGAGAAGGTCCCCGTCGACGGGAAGATGACCGTGGTCGAGCGGGAGTGCAGCGTCGACATCGCCCTGCGCTGGGTCAAGGGCTACGACACCAACATCGTCAGCTACGTCAACACCATTCCCACCGCCGAGGGCGGCACCCACCTGGCCGGCTTCGAGCGGGCCCTCACCCGATCGGTCAACGACTCGCTGCTGGCGGGGTCCAAGAAGCTGGCGAAGCTGGCCAAGGCGGGGAACGACCGGGCCACCAAGGACGACGTGCAGGAGGGGCTGGTGGCCGGGGTCAAGGTCACCTTCCCCGAGCCCCAGTTCCGGGGCCAGACCAAACAGGAGCTGGGCACGCCCGCGGTCCAGGGCATCGTGTACGACATCGCCAAGCAGGAGCTCTCCAGCTGGTTCGACGGCGAGGGCAAGAAGACCCACATCAACGCGGTCAGGGACAAGATCACCCAGGCGATCCTCAACCGGGTGGCCTCCAAGGAGGTCCTCGACGCCAAGCGCAAGGCCGCCAACCTGGGCTCCACCGGCATGCCCGACAAGCTCGCCGACTGCCGGGTCCACGGCGACGACAGCGAGCTGCTCATCGTGGAGGGCGACTCCGCGGCAGGCCCTGCCAAGGCCGGCCGCAACGCCGAGTACATGGCCATCCTGCCGCTGCGGGGCAAGGTGGTGAACGCCGGCAAGGCCACCATGAAGCAGGTCATCGACAACGCCGAGGCCCAAGCGCTCATCACCGCCATCGGCGCCGGGAGCGGCAAGGACTTCAAGCTCGAGGACGCCCGCTACGGGCGGATCATCATCCTCTGCGACGCCGACGTCGACGGCTCCCACATCCGTTGCCTGCTGCTCACCCTGATCTACCACTACATGCGGCCCCTGCTGGAGGCCGGGCGGGTCTACGCGGCCCAGCCGCCGCTGTACTCGGCCAGGTGGCGCGGCGACACCTACTACGCGTTCAGCGATGCCGAGCGCGACCGGATCGCCGCCGACCGCCGGGTGCCCCTCGACAAGTGGGTCCGGTTCAAGGGTCTGGGCGAGATGGACGTCGACGAGCTCACCGAGACCACCCTCGACCCGGACAAGCGCATCCTCAAGCGCATGACCATGGACGACGCCCGCACCGCCCAGCAGGCTGCCGCGGTGTTCGAGACCCTCATGGGCGCCGACGTGGGGGCCCGGCGGGACTTCCTGCTCGCCCACAGCGAGCTCGTCGACCCGGCCGTGCTGGACGTCTGATTCCTCGCTGCGAGCTCGCTCCGCTCGCTGCTCAGGCGCCGAACTTCCAGGTCATCAGGACCAGCATCACCGCCAGGGAGAGATGCAGGATGCCCGAGAGCATGGGCTTGCGGGCGCTCATGTCGGGCAGGTTGACGAACGAGGGCGGATAGGCGAGCGCGGCGGCGACCACGGCGACGATCCAGAGCAGCCCGCCGAGCGCCAGCCAGGTCTGGCCGAAGTCGTAGGAGTTGTCGGACAGGCCGACGAGGGCACCACCGAAGATGCCGGCGAGCAGCAGCGCCGGCGACATCAACATGGCCGCACCCTCCTCCACCGGTCCCTCGGCCCCGGTTCCACGGGCCCGGGCGGCCATCACCGGGGCGACGAAGGCGGCGCCGGTCCCGATGATGACGGTCACGATGTGGAAGAAGTACACGACGTTGTACGGGTCGTCGTTCACGGCGGCCAAGAGCACGGCGGTCTCCCCTGGATCGATTTCCCCCCAGTCTGTCACAGGGAGGTGCTAGAACTACACGCATGGGATTCGAGAGCGACCCCGCCGGCCCCGAGCCCGACGTCGATCTCGACGTGCCGGACCCCGACGGCCGCGACGACGGGCTCCCCCGTTACCTCTCACCGTCAGCTGCTGCGCTGTTCCAGGAGTGCCCCCGTCGCTGGAAGCACCGCTACCTCGATCAGCTGCCCGACCCGCCTGGCGAACCCGCGTTGGCCGGGACCTTCGCCCATCGGGTGCTCGAGCTGCTGCTCCAGGAGGCCCCCGAGCGCCGGACCCCGGAGCGGGCCAAGGAGCTGGCCCGCCGGGTCTGGCCCGAGATCGAGACCCACCCCGACTTCGAGGCCCTGGCGCTCACCGCTGACCAGGCCCGGGCCTTCCGCTGGCGCGGCTGGCTGGCCATCCACGGGCTCTGGGACCTCGAGGACCCGACCGGCGTCGTCGTGGAGGCCACCGAGCAGGATCTCCGGGTCGAGATCGGCGGGGTGCCGTTCCGGGGGATCGTCGACCGAGTCGACATCGAGACCGACGGACTGGTCATCGCCGACTACAAGTCCGGTCGGGCGCCCAGCGACCGCTTCGCCGACGCCCGCCTGAGCCAGGTCCTGCTCTACGCCGCCGCGGTGGCCGAAGCCACCGGCATCCGCCCCGTCCGGGCTCGGCTGCTCTACCTCAACCAGCGCATCATCGAGGTCACGGTCACCAGCGAGAACATCGACCGAGTCGTGCACACGCTGGCCGAGACCTGGCAGCAGCTGCGTCGATCCTGCGAGACCGGGGAGTTCCGCACCCGCACCGGGCCCCTCTGTGCCTGGTGCCCGTTCCTGGCCCACTGCCCCGAGGGCCAGACCGAGGTCGAGCACCGGGCGATGGCCGGCATGGTGAGGGCGGACGCCCCGGGGCTGGCCGTCGTGGCCCAGGCCAGCTGATCCGTCCGCAGTCGCCGACCACCACCGTCCTGCCGGCCCGCTCAAGGCGCGCGGAGATCACCCGATGGACCACGTACCATGGCGTGCATCGATTGGCGGGACCCTCAGTGAGCGCCCCTACCGGGGGCCTCGGCCGCGGCCTGGCAGCCATCCTCCAAGGTGCGCTGCCCGAGCAGGCCGAGTCGCTGCGCGCCCAGTTGACCGAGAGCGCGCTGGCGTCGCTGCAGGCCGCAGGCGCTCGCGAGCTCTGCGGGTACGTCCACCACCAGGGCGAGGAGGTGTCGGTCACCCTGCGAGCGCCCGAGCCCGTCGGGCTGCACCCGGTGATCGCCTACGGGCTCTTCGCCCCCCTGGGTGCCATCGCCTCGCTCCCCGGTCGGCACCAGTACCGCATCGCCGGCAGCGACGCCCTGGCCGTGGTCTCGGTCACCGCGCGATCGCGGGGGGTCTTCTTCTTCGGTGACCCGGCGCTCTCGGCGGGCGCACGCGATCGACTGGCCGAGTTCTGCGAGGTCTTCGCACCGGTGATCCACGATCACGACCGTCCCGCCGACGACTCCGAATCCTTCCACCTGGTCCTCGACCAGCATGGTGGTGACGCCCACGCGGAGGTCGCCATCGGCGGCGCGGTGGGGTTCGGCTCGGCTCGGCGGGCCCACGAGGCCGTCGCCCGAGCGGCGCTCGCCGCGATCTGCGAGGACGCCGAGCTCCTCGATGTGGGGGAGGCCCGCCACCAGCACGGCGCGGCGGCGTTCGTGGTTGCGGCCGGCAAGAAGGGACGGATCAGGGCCGGCGCCGCGCCGGTCACGGGCGGCCAGGACGCCGCCGCTGGCCTCGCCGCCCTGCGAGCCGCCCGAGCCTTGGAGAGCTAGTGCCGCCAGGCGGCTCGGAGGGCGCCGACGAGCAGGTCGGCACCGCCGGGCAGCAGCCGGCTCTCCCGGTCGACCACACCGCCCTGCTGCCACAGCGGCATCACCAGCGAGAGCGCCCACTCGTAGTAGCCCCGATCGCGACGGGGGATGGTCGAGGTCACCTCCGGGCAGCGGTTGATCTGGTCGACGAGCATCGAGGGCTCGACCTCGGTGCCGGCCTCGCTGCGGCAGAGGCCGATCACCACGCCGAGCCAGTCGGCCCACTCGAGGGCCTCGAACGCCTCCCGCTCCGCCGCCGGGTAGCTGCGGGCCCGTTCCGGGGTCAGGGGGTCGACGAGCACCGCTGGCGGGGGCGAGCCGGGCCCGACCCCGGCGACATCGAGCACCGACAGCGCCCAGCGGTCGATCTCGACCCGCTCGTCGTCCTCGGTGTCCTCGCCGTCCTCGGGGTCCGATCCCGGAGCCGTCCGGGCACCGTCGACCCGGGGGTTGCGTCCGAAGGCCGACACGTCCGAGTCGACCAGCGGCGCCAGTCGGGCCCGGGCCAGGGCCCCGTTCACGTACGCGTCCTCGGGGGGATCCTGGCCCCGGGCCTCCAGCTGCGCCCATGCCAGGACCATCGCCGCCGCGGCTGCCTCCACCGGCATCGACTCCGGGCGCACCACGTCGGCGACAGCGCCGAGGAGCTCATCGGGCCCTGGCGCCACCACCAGCGCCGCCAGGGCGCCGTCGACGATGTCGGCCAGCAGCGAGTGCTCGGATCCGTCGGGTCCCACGAACCCGATCCCCACCGACGTGGTCTCCCCCTCGGTGACACACCATGCGCCGGTCGCCGCGGTGCCGTCCCCTCCCAGCAGGCCCTCGATGGCGGCTCGCAGCCGGAGCGCCCGCGGGTCATCCGACTCGTCGAGCCAGTCCAGGAACGCGGCATCGATCTCCGCCGCCGCGGGGTCCTCGGCCCAGACCCCGAGAGCCGAGGAGACCCAGGCGTCGACGCGGGCGCGGTCCGGGAGCTCGTCGAGGATCGAGGATGCGGCCAGGACGTCGTCGAACACGGGCTCGGCGGCCATGGGCCGAACGGTATCGTCGGGTGGTGCCCGAGCTCCCGGAGGTCGAGACCATCCGGCGGCAGCTGGCCCCCTGGCTGGTGGGCCGGACCGTCGCCGACGCCGGTGCCTTCCCCTCGGCCAAGTTCACGCCTGCCGTGGAGATCGTCGGGGCCACCTTCGAGCGGGTCGACCGGCGGGGCAAGTTCCTGCTCTTCGGTCTCGACGACGATCGTGAGCTGGTCGTGCACCTGGGCATGACCGGTCAGCTGGTCCCCGGGGCCGACGCCGACGACGCCTACCTCCGGGCCTGGTGGCGCTTCGACCGGGGCCAGCTGCTCGGCTACCGCGACGTCCGGCGGTTCGGTCGCATCCGGGTGGTGCCCCGGGGGCAGTACGAGGGGTCGCTGTCGACGCTCGGGCCCGAGCCGTTCTCGGACGAGTTCTCCCCGGGGTCGCTGTACGACGCCCTGCGCCGGAGCCGCCGCCACGTGAAGGCCCAGCTCCTCTCGCAACGGCCCGTCGCCGGCATCGGCAACATCTACGCCGACGAGGCCCTGTTCGCGGCCGGCGTCCATCCGGCGAGCCGCCGGGTCACCAGGGCCCAGGCCGAGCGACTGCACGGCGCCATCGTCGACGTCCTCCACCAGGCCATCGGCAACGGGGGGACGACGCTGCGGGACTATGTCGACGCCGGCGGAGACCCCGGCGCGAACCAGCACCATCTGGCGTGCTACGGCCGCCACGGCGAGCCCTGCGTGCGCTGTGGCGAGACCCTGCGCAAGCTGGTCCTCGACGCCCGGACCACCACGTACTGCCCCTCCTGCCAGCGCCGCTGACCCCCGCCAGGTCGACGTGCTAGGCCGAGGCCAGCGTCTCCAGGCGGGAACGGATTAGCTCGAAGAATCCGGCGCTGTCCACGCCGGTCATCCAGGTGCAGTTCGGCTCGGCGCCCCAGCGTCCCCAGTAGTCGACGACGGTCATCCCCATGGTCAGCTCGGACATGGTCTCGATCTCGACGTGGACGTCCTTGCCCGTGTACAGCCCGGGATCGATGAGGTAGGCGATGGTGGCCGGGTCGTGCAGGGGCCCGCCGTGCTCGCCGTAGCGCTCTATGTCGTAGCGCTCGTAGAACGAGAGCATGGCCGCGGTCTTGTCGCCCAGCTCGCCCCCGATCGCCCGGATGGACTGGATCCACTCGTCGGTCATCAACGCCCGATGGGTCACGTCGAGGGGCATGGCCACGATCGGGATGCCGCTGCGGTAGACCACGTGGGCCGCGTGGGGGTCGACGTAGACGTTGAACTCCGCGGCCGGGGTGGTGTTCCCGCCCACGAAGTAGCCCCCACCCATGGTCACGATCTGGGCCACCTTGGGCACGATCCGGGGCTCCCGGATCAGCGCCATGGCCACGTTGGTCAGCGGCCCCACCGGGCACAGGGTGATCTCGCCGTCGTCGGAGCCGAGGAGGGTTGCCACCAGCCAGTCGACCGCATGGGCGTCCTGGAGGGCCATGGCGGGCTCGTCCCAGTCGGGACCGTCGAGGCCGGTCTTGCCGTGCACGGCCTCGGCGGTCACCAGCGGGCGCACCAGGGGCCGGTCGCAGCCTGCGAACACCGGCACGTCGCGGCGGCCCGCCAGCTCGCACACCAGCCGGGCGTTGCGGGACGTCAGCGGCAGGGGCACGTTGCCTGCCACCGTGGTGATCCCGACCACGTCCAGCTCCGGCGACGCCAGCGCCAGCAGGATCGCCAGCGCGTCGTCCTGGCCCGGATCGGTGTCGATGACGATCTTGCGCCGGCTCACCCTTCGTCGACCTCCTCGGGCGGGGGCGGGGCCCCGGCGCGGTCCGCCAACAGCGCCAGGCCGCCTCTGGGCAGCACGGTCACGGGCACCGCCACCGACGGGTCGGCACGCAACCGCCGGTCCAGTCGCAGCTCCACCTCCCAGCGCACCTGGAACAGGTTGCCGTCATAGGAGATGGGGCCCCCGGCCGGCACGTCGAGCTCGAAGGGCTCGCTCCCCGAGGCCGAGCCGTCGAAGGCCACCTCGCCCAGGTGTCGCCGGTCGCTGTCGCCCTGCCCCTCGGCGACCCAGCAGAGCCGCACGACCAACCGGCGGGGCACCTCGGCCAGTGGGCCCCAGGTGGCGGTCCCGGTCAGGGTCTCGCCGCACTCCGTGACCGGCGCGTCGAGCTCCAGGCTCATCGGCTCCTGGCTCACCGCCCCCCCTCCCGACGGTTCCGGTCGGACACCTGGGGCGCCACCTCGAGCGAGAAGGTGGTCCGATCATCGGGCGCCCGGGGCCCGCTGATGTCGACCCGGAGCTCCCAGTGCAGCTGCTTGGAGCCCAGATCCATGGTGGGTGGATGACCCAGGGGCACGTCCAGGACCAGGTCGGCCTCGACCAGCCGCTCGTCGGCTCCGGTGAGGACCACCTCCACGGGGATCTCGTCGATGGTGTGGGTGATGGTGGGGTTGGCCCGGCCGGCGAGCTGGACCCGCTCCTCCACCCGCAGCCGAGCCGTCACCCCGAGCCCCTCCAGATCCGACCGGCCGCGAGCCTGGCGCCGGAACCGGGCGATGACCCGGTCGCCGAGCCGGAGCGGGTCCGATGACGGCAGGTGGAGCTGCGGGTTCCCCCAGCCGACCCAGACCCGGACCTTCCACAGGCTGGCGGCCAGGGACCCGGCTGCCCCCGCACCCAGGGTGGCGTACACCCACCACGGCACGTCGCGGACGCTCTGTAGCGCCACCACGACCAGCAGCACCAGCAGGGCCCCACCGATGGCGAGCCAGGTCAGCGCCGACCGGCGATCGGAGGTGTCGGTGACGACCTGCTCGACGGGCAGCCCCCGCTCGGCGCTCTCCTGCTCGTGATCCTGCATCATCGTGCCCGCTGGCGCCGGTACCCTCCGAGGTGGATGTGTGCGACGGATGATGGCACGGCTGTGGGCAGGCTGCGAGCACTCCTGCCGTCACGCCGATGAGCACCGACTTCCGGGCCCTCCAGGTCCAGAACCGCCGCTCGACGTGGCTGCTGCTCGGCGGCACCTTCATCCTGCTGGGCCTGGTGGCCTTCCTGGTGTCCTGGATCACGATCGGGGGGATCGTCGCCGCGGTCATCGCGGTGGTGATCGCGTTCGGGGGGACCTTCGCCGGGTTCCAGGCATCGGACCGGGTCGCCATCGCGGCCACCGGCGCTCGACCGGCCGACCCGGTCGAGCACGCCCGGTTGCACAACGTCGTCGAGGAGATGGCCATATCCGCCGGGCTGCCCAAGCCCCGGGTCTACGTGGTCGACGACCCTGCGCCCAACGCCTTCGCCACCGGCAAGAACCCCGAGCGCGCCGCCATCGCGGCCACCACCGGGTTGCTCGCGAAGCTCGACCGGGCCGAGCTGCAGGGCGTCATCGCGCACGAGATGGCCCACATCCGCAACAACGACATCCTGGTGATGACCGTCGCCGTCGCCACCGCCGGTGCCATCGCCCTGCTGGCCGACCTGTTCTGGCGACTGCTCTACTTCGGCGGGATCACCGGCGCCCGGGGCCGGGACCGGAACGGCAACCAGGCCCAGGCCATCATCGCTGCGGTCGGGTTCGTGTTCGTGCTGGTGCTGGCGCCGCTGGCGGCAGCGTTGCTGCGCGCCGCCATCTCCCGCAGCCGGGAGGGCCTGGCCGACGCAAGCGCGGTGGAGCTCACCCGCCACCCCGAGGGGCTCCGCAAGGCCCTGGAGAAGCTCGACGCCGACGTGACCGTGGTCCGGCGAACCTCCCACGCCACCTCGCACCTGTGGATCGAGGCCCCCGACGACCACGAACGCCACCACAAGGGCCGCCGCTTCAACGACCTCTTCAACACCCACCCGCCGCTGCGGGAGCGCATCGACGACCTGCGGCGCATGGAGGGTCTGGCCCCCTATACCGGACCCAGCGAGGCCCAGCTGGCGGCGGCCCGAGCAGCCCCGGCCGGGGTGGGCGCCGCCACCGCAGAGCGGCCCGCGAGCTGGTCCGATCTCGCGGACAGGCAGGCGGCGATCAACGAGGGCAGACCGGCACCGCCCGGCTGGTATGCCGATCCCACCTCCGCACGCCGGCTCCGCTGGTGGGACGGCGGGGGCTGGACGGACTTCACGTCCCGCTGATCGGGACTGCCGGCCGGGCCCCGTTAGCCTGACACGATGATCCGTCGGCGGCCCGCCGCGCTCCTCGCGCTCGCTGCGGCGCTGGCCACCGCGTGCAGCAGCGGCGGCGTCGACGTCGGGCTGCCAGAGCAGACCCCGACCCCGGCGGAAGCCGCGCCGACCGCCTCCCCCACGCCGGCGCCGTCGCCGACGCCCGTTCCCGACCCGCCCGGCCGAGCCGAGCTGCCCGACGACCTGCTCCTCGAGCCCGGCCCCCGCATCGCCGTCCAGACCGCGGCCGGACAGATCCTGACGGTGCTGGGCGACGGCTCGAACGCGGTGCCGCTCACCAACCCGGCCGAGGGCCGCCGCAACCGGCTGCCCACCTGGTCACGAGACTCCAACCGGCTGGCGTGGATCGCGGCCGACGAGGCCACCGGTGCCACCGGCGTCCGCGCCGCCCGCTTCGACGGGTCCGCCTGGTTCGAAGTGGACGTCGAGCGGGAACCGCTCCACCTGGCCTGGGATCCGAGCAGCACCCAGGTGGCGGCGCTGGCGCCCGGCCGCAACGGCATGTTCGAGCTGGGCGTGGTCGACATCGATCGGGGCCTCGGCTACCGGGCCATCGACGAGGGCGCGCCGTACTGGTTCTCCTGGAGCCCCGACGGCGACGGCTTCCTGGTCCACGCCAGCACCCTGCGGCTCGACTTCGTGCCCGTCGAGGGCCCCTCGCAGGTCCTCGAGCCGTTCCCCGGCCAGTTCCAGGCCCCCCGGTGGCTCGACGGTGCGGTCGAGCTGGTCTACGCCGACCAGAGCGAGGGTCAGGAGTTCCTGGTGGTGGCGGGGACCGACGGCGCCGGACGCCGGGCCCTGGTCACCTACGACGGGTACCTCCAGTTCGTGGTGGCGCCCGCCAGTGGTCTGGTGGCCCTGCAGGTCATCGACCCGGCGCTGGCGCCGGTGCCCGAGGCGATCACCGCTTCGTACGCGCAGAGCGACGACTTCGCCGACGTGATCGACCCCATCCCCCGGGACCAGCTCACCGTCATCGCCCTCTTCGGCGGCGAGCCGTTCCTGGTGTACCCCGACCCCGCGGACTTCCAGCCCCGACCGGTGCGGGCCTTCTACTGGAGCCCGGACGGGTCGAGGTTGGCCTGGCTGATCGAGCTCGATCCCGGCGACGGCGACTGCGCGTCCGAGACCGCCACCTACGAGTGGCAGTTCTGGACCGGCAACGCGTTCTCGGAAGGCCCCCGGTTCAACCCCACCGGGGTGTTCGCCTGCGACTACGTGCCCCTGTTCGACCAGATCGCCCAGAGCGTCACCTTCTGGTCACCCGACGGCACCCGCATCGCCTACGCGGGTACCGACCCGCTGACAGGCGAGCGGGGGATCTGGACCGTGGGCGTCGGCAGCAACGAGCGCCCGACCCTGATCAGCGAGGGGGAGATCGGCATCTGGTCGCCGGACCTCGCCGGGTCCGCGGGCCAGAGTGCCCTCTGAGCCGCCCCGGGGCTGCCAGGATGGTCCCATGACGACCCCGAAGATCTCGTTGGGATTCCCTCCCGGGCCGCTGGCGCTGGAGGCCGCGGAGCTCGCCGAGCGCCTCGGCTACCACCGCCTCTGGCTCTACGACTCCGCGGCGATCTGGGAGGACATCTGGGTGCACATGGGCCAGATCGCCGACCGGACCGAGCGCATCGGGCTCGGCTCCGCGGTGCTGGTCCCGAACCTGCGCCACGTGATGACCACTGCGTCCGCGATCGCCACCGTCGACCGCGTGGCCCCCGGCCGGTTGGTGGTGGGGGTCGGCACCGGGTTCACCGCCCGGCGGGTGCTCGACCAGCCCCCGCTGTCGTGGGCCCACACCCAGCGCTACGTGTCGCAGCTGCGCGCCTTGCTGGCCGGCGAGGTGGTGGAGATCGACGGCAAGCAGTGCCAGATGATCCATCACCCGGCCATGGCCGAGCCCCGACCGATCGAGGTCCCGATAGTCCTGTCCGCCATGGGCCCGAAGGGCCAGGAGATCGCCAGGGAGGCCTCGGACGGGCTGATGGCGGTGGGCCCGAACGACGGCTCCTGGGATCCGTACTACGAGATGGTCCACGGCACCGTGCTCGACCCCGGCGAGGACCCCCGCTCGGAGCGGGCCCTCGACGCCGCGGGCCCGTGGTGGGTCGTCCTCTACCACGCCATGTGGGCCGCCGGAGCGGGGCTCGACGGGGTCCCCGGGGGCCGAGCCTGGCTGGAACGGATCGCCGCCGACCGACCCGAAGGTCAGCGGCACCTGGCGGTCCACGAGGGCCACTGCACCCACCTCACCGAGCGGGACCGGATCCTCGTCGACGCCGCCGGCCCCGACCTGGTCCACACCGGTTGGGTCGGTGAGCCCGACCAGATCCGCGACCGGGTCGCCGAGGCCGGCACCAGCGGCACCACCGAGATCATCTACAACCCCGCGGGCGCCGACCCCCTGCGAGAGATCGAGACCTTCGCCGCCGCGACCATCTGACGGGCGGCCGGGCCGGGCTCGCCGCCGCGTTCGGTGGACCCGGTCGCGCCCACCGTGGCACCCAGCCATGACGAAGGGTCCTTCTTGCCCGCCGATGCTTGCCTGCGATCGTCGAAGGCGCTTCCGTTGGTCCGAGACCGAGACTGACGGGAGTACCGGAGATGAAGAAGTTCCTGGTGATGATGGTCACCGCCCTGCTGGCCGTCCCCATGGCGTTCGCCGGCGTCGCCGTAGCGCACGCCTCCGACATCACCGCCGAGGTGGTGTGCGTGGACGGCGCGCTGGTCATCGACTACACGTCCACCGCATGGGACGGGCCCACGCCGGAGAGCCGGACCAACCCCCAGGTCCACATCATCATGCGAGGCGTCGTGGTCGACACCGGCGCCTACGCGCCACCCGACTTCTCCTTCTCCGGCCAGATCCCGCTGCCCGCCGACCTCCAGCCCGGCGAGTGGGTGTTCCTGGCCGTGGACGCGGTGGCCGACTGGGGCGACGGTGCCGTGGGTGGGGTCTCGGGCGGGACCCGCGTCGACGTGCCGGATCTGGACTGCACCCCGCCCGGCGGCGGACAGGGCTGCACCCCCGGCTACTGGAAGCAAGAGCATCACTTCGACTCCTGGATCGTCTTCGAGCCAGGTGACGACTACGAAGCCGTGTTCGGGGTCACCACCAGCTTCCGGGCCGAGACCCTGCTGGAGGCCCTGAAGCAGGGTGGCGGCAAGGACAAGGCCCTGGGCCGGCACTCGGTGGCGGCGCTGTTGAACTCCGTCAACCCCGACGTGAGCTACGCGTTCACGACCTTCGAGGTCATCGCCCTGGTTCAGAGCGCCTACGCCAGCGGCGACTTCAACGGCGTCAAGAACGTTCTCGAAGCCGAGAACGAGGCAGGCTGCCCACTGAACTGATCCAACCCCCAGACCAGTTCCGGCACCCCACGCGCGTTCCCGCCGTGGGGTGCTGCGCGTCGGTCGTCAGCGGCCGTCGAACCTGTTCAATGTGAGCGTGCCCGAGATGCGGCGGCGGCCGAGGACCGCGTTGCCCTCGGTCCCGGTCACCTGGAAGAGCTGCCAGCAACCATCCTGGCTGAGAGCCACCGAGCTGGGCTCGTTGTCGAGCAGCAGCGCCCGCACCCGCCGGGTGAACCCGTCCACCGCGTGCTGGGCGGCTGCGCCGTCGGTGAGGTCGCCGTCGGCACCCCGGGCCACCTCCAGGAGGCCCCGGGTCACGGTCGAGAAGCCCATTGCGTTGCCGCTGTCCAGCCACCGGCGTACCAGGGCGCCGACGTCCTGGGCCGTGAGGTCCTGGCCGACCACCAGGCCGCTGAGCAGGGTCCTGATCGGCGGCTCGAGCGCGGCCACCGCGGCGGCAGCACGCTCGTCGGCCGCGGGCCCGTCGTCGCCACCCACCAGGCGGTGGAAGCGGTAGAGATCGACGAGCTCGCCCACGTTCACCGCCCGTTCCAGCGCGAAGGCCGCCGCCCGGCTCGACGCCTCGCCGGGGTCGCCCGCCAGCTCCAGCAACGCGATCCGGTCGCCGAGGGTCATCGCCTGGAACAGCGGCGCCCCGGCGACGCCGAGGTCGGCCAGGAACCGGTCGGCGCCCGCGAGCTCGTCCTGGGTCCGGAGATCCTTGGCGGCCAGCGTCGCCCTGGCGGCCTGGAGCGAGGCCTGGTCGCCACGGCCGATGGCGTCGTGCAGCGCCTGGACCTCGTCGGCGGAGAGCGCCTGCCACAGGCGCTGCATGTCGACCTGCAGCCCCAGCGGGGGCACGACCAGCAACGGGCCGCCGTGGAGCCCGGACTGGACCCCGCCGACGAGCTGCTCCTCGCCGTCGAAGGCGTACCCGTCCTCGGGCCTCGCCACGGCCCAGTCGACCCAGGCCGCGGCCCCGGGGCTCAGCATCAACAGGCCCTGCGCCTTCGGCGACAGCGCCGCCACGCCGGAGAGGGGTGCGCCAGCGACGCTCACCGCCATTCGAATCGTTCCTCGCCGTGCACGAACAGCACCCCCACCACGCCACCTCGACGCGGTCACCACAACGTATCGGATCGATCCCCCGCCGGCCCGAGCCACGACGAGCGGGTGACCGAGTGACCCGGGTTGGACATTTCTCGTGATCGACCAATCCGTTCCTCCGGGCGGTGACGAACCAGCTCCAAACGAACCGTCACCACGAAGGAGTGACCGATGAAGAAAGCACTGGGGGTGTTGGGGCTCCTCGCGGTGTTCGCAGCGCTCACCCTGGCCGCGAGCATGACGCAGGCGGCCGACCACCTCGAAGCGCCGGCGGTCGCAGTCGACGGGCGCACCGACATCAACGACCTCTACGCGTTCCAGTCACCGAGCAACGCCGACCACACGGTTCTGATCATGACGGTCAACCCGCTCGCCGGGGTGGTGAGCGGCACCACCCTCGACAACACCGCGCGGTACCGGTTCGTCGTCGACACCGACGGCGACGCGGTCGGGGATCTCGACTACCAGTTCAAGTTCGGTCCGCCCCGGGCCGACGGCCGCCAGAAGGTCAAGCTGTTCCTGAACAGCGACAAGATCGCCCAGGGCTGGACCGGCCAGGACGTCCCGGTGGAAGGTGGCGGGCTGACGCGCGTCGACACCCACGACGATCCGTTCTTCTTCGACTTCCAGGCCTTCCTCGACCAGGTCAAGGGCTCCGGGGGCACCCGCACGTTCTGCGACGGGACGCCCACCGACTTCTTCGCCGGGTTCAACACCACCGCCATCGTGCTGGAGCTGCCCAGCTCGGCGCTCGGGAAGCACATCGGCGTGTATGCGGCGACCACCGCGGGCCCGGACACCATCGACCGCATGGGGCGCCCGGCGATCGCCACGGTGTTGATCCCCGACGGCTCGGAGGACGACTTCAACCGCACCGCGCCGTCCGACGATCCCGCGGTATGGGGTCCGGCAGTGAAGGCCAGCCTCCTGGCGCTGAGCGGCGGAACCTACAGCGACGCCGAGCTGCAGGCCCTCGCCGACATCCTCCTGCCCGACATCCTGACCGTCGACACCTCCGACCCGGCCGGGTTCCTGAACGGACGGGGCCTGGCCGACGACGTGATCGACATCGAGCTGGGGATCGTGACCAACGGTGGGCTGACGTCGGACTGCGTCGATGCCAACGACGCCGCGTTCTCGTCCACCTTCCCGTACCTGGCTCCGGCCAACCCGTGAGCCGACACCGGCAGCCGGCCCGCAGCGGGGGAGCCACCACGCACTCCCGCTGCGGGGCCCTCCCCCACCGATCCCACGGGTCCAGGTGAACCAGCCCACGACGACACCGGGGCGACTGGCGGCCCGCTTGCCGGTCGCGCTGTTCCTCGTCGCTGCGTTGATCGCCGGCCTGGCCCTCCTCCAGCGCCCCGTCACGGACCGGGTGGCCCTGCCGGACCCGCACCAGCAGCTGCTCGCCACCACCGGCATGCGCCCTGCCGGCGCCGTCGCCGAGTACTGGGCGGAACGGGTCGGTGAGCGGCCGGAGGACTACCTGAGCCGCACCAGCCTCGGCATCGCGCTGGCGCTCCAGGCCAGGGAGGAGGCCGACCCCACCCTGTACCCGGAGGCCGAGGCCGCGCTCGGGGCCGCGCTCGAGCTCAACCCCGACTACGACGTGGCCCTGCTGGGCCTGGCGGCGGCTCGGGCCGCACAGCACGACTTCGTGGGCGCCCGCGACCTGATCGAGCAGGTGTTGGCGCGCCGGCCCGACCACGTCGACGCCAGGCTCGCCCTGGCGGACGCGCACCTCGATCTGGGCGACTACGACCGGGCCATCGCCGAGCTCGACGAGCTCCGGGTCCACCTGGCGGGGTCGGCGGCGCTGCACTCGCGCGACGCCCGGATCGCCTTCCTCGAGGGTCGTCCCGAGGAGGCGGTCGACGCCGCCCGGGAGGCCCTGGTCGCCGGCGCCACCTTCGACCTCCGACCCAGCCAGGCCGCCTTCCTCTGGTTCCAGCTCGCCCACTACCAGACCGAGGTCGGCGAGCTCGACGAGGCGCTCCGATCACTGGAGAGCGCCCTGGTCATCGACGCCGCTCATCCGGCTTCGAGCGAGCTGCTGGCCGAGCTGTTGGCCTCGGTCGGTCGGCTCGACGAGGCCGCCGCGCACTACGAGGTCCTGGTGGCGGATCCGGCGGCGGCCCCCGACATCCGCGGCGAGCTCGCCAAGGTCTACCTGGCCCTGGGGCGGCCCGGCGAGGCCGAGGAGCAGGTGCGCCTGGGGCTGGCGCGCGCATCGCAGGTGGTCGAGGACTTCCCTGCCGAGCGCCGTCATCTCGCCGGGTTCTTCGCGGACTGGGACCCCGGCCGGGCCCTCGACGTGGCCCTGGTCGACTTCGAGACCCGCCAGGACGTTGGCGCCCACGAGACCCTGGCCTGGGCCCTGTACCGCACGGGCCACTACGAGGAGGCCGACACCCACATCCGCCAGGCCATGGCCCGCGGCACCCGCTCGGCGTCGCTGCTGTACCACGGGGGCATGATCGCGGCCGCGGTGGGCGACCCCGACCGGGCCCGCCAGCTGCTCACCGAGGCCCTGGATCTGAACCCGGGCTTCGACCTCCTCGGCGCCGCCGACGCCCGCGCCGCCCTCGACCGCTTGGCCAGCCCTGGCTCGACCGAGCGCCCGTGACGAGAACCTCGCAACCGTCGGGAACGTGCTCGACGCCGCTCAGGTCTGCGCGGTCGCCGGATGCGCGCTCGGCTCCCAGAAGAGGCCCTCGTAGCCGGGGTGTCGCCCGAGCGTCTGGACACCCACGAGGTCGAGGATCGCCGTCGAGGTGTCGATGGTGAGCCCGTCCCAGCTGCTCCCGTCCAGGTGATGGCCCACGACGACGACATCGGCTCCTGCGATCACCTCGTCGAGGCGATCGCTCACCAGGTCGGCGAGGTGGGGCACGCTCGAGAGGGCGAATGCGCGGTTGGAGCCGATCAGCTCGTCCACCGCCAGCCCCCCGTCGTAGATGGCGACCTGGACGCCCTTGCCGATCAGGCGCTCCACGACGGGCACCAGCGGAGCCTCCCGCAGGTCGTCGGTGCCCTCCTTGAACGACAAGCCGACCACTGCGACCCGGGTCGGATGCGACGCCAGGACGCGGTCGCCGAGGGCCTGGATCTGGTTGCTGTTCGAGAGAAGGGCCCCCTGCAACATGGGGAGGACGATGGCTTCCTGGCGAGCGAAGTCGAGCACCGCCCGCAGGTCCTTGGGCAGGCAGCTGCCACCGAACGGGTTTCCCGGCCGCAGGTAGCGAGCGGAGATGTTGAGCTTGTCGTCGACACAGAACAGGTCCATGACGTGGTTCGCATCGAGGCCACTCCGGCGGCAGAGCTCGCCGATCTCGTTCGCGAAGGTGACCTTCACGGCGTGCCAGCAGTTCGACGCATACTTGACCATGGCCGCCTCACCCACGGAGACCTCGAAGGTGGGGGCCTCGATCCCGGGATACAGGCTGCGGCACAGGTCCGCAGTGGCTGGGCCATCGACCCCGTAGACGATCAAGGGCGGGTTCACGAAGTCGTCGATCGCAGTGGTCTCGCGAAGGAACTCGGGGTGGCAGACGTAGCCGAGCGACGTGCCGATCGATCGGCCCGATGCCGCTTCGACCTCGGCCATCACCGCTTCGTGGACCTGGGGCAGTGACGTCGAGCGGTTGACGACCGCACAGAATTCCCGGGGGTTCGACCGAAACCCGAGCCCGACCTCGCGGGTCGCGGTGAGCAGATGCTGGCTGTCGAGCCCGCCAGAGGGGGTCGATGGGGTCCCGATGGCCAGGAGCGCCATGTCCACGTCCGCGGCCACCGCGAGGCCGTCGACCGACGCCGTGAGTCGACCGCCACGCACCTGGTCCTCGAGCAGATCGTCCAGTCCGGGCTCGGTCAACGGCGCCCGCCCCTCGAGGATCGAGCTCACCTTGTCGGGGTTGATGTCGACTCCGATGACGTGGTGGCCCAGATCCGCCAGGCACCCGGCGGTCACCGCGCCGACGTAGCCGAGCCCGTACACACCGATTCTCATGGCGCATCGCCCCCCGGGTGCTCGAAGGGGCGCGCCTCACCACCCGGCGGTCGCCGGTACCCCCGTTGGTCCTTTCGCATCACGTCGCACACGCCCAGTCGCCCGATGGACCGAGCGTATGACCGCAGACCCCGACTCGCCAAGCGGGCGCCGAAGATCCGGTCGCCATCGGCTCCGCGGCGTCGCGGGCTCAGTGGCCCAGCCCGGATCGGACGCGCCGTTCGGCCGCCGTCCCGGCGTCGGTCGGCTCGGGACTGACGAGGGTGGCGATGAGCCCCAGGACGAGCCACCACTGCCCGAGCCCGAACACGACCTTCATGTTCGAGAAGTTGTTGACGACCACGTGTGACGCCAGCACCGCCCAGAGCAACCACAACAGCTTCCGGCTCATGATCCCGGATTGCGGGAGGCGGCGGTACACGCGACGCGACCTCACCAACCACCACACGGCCGGACCGAAGAGCAGGACCATGCCGACGACTCCCTGCTCGGCGAGCACGGTCAGGTACACGTTGTGGGACGAGTGGTCCTTCTCCGGGAAGTACCCACCGACCTCTCGCTGGAACTCCCGGTCGAAGACCTCGAAGTTCCCGTACCCCCACCCCCTCAGCGGCTTGGCCTCGAACATCTCCAGCGAGGCGTATGCGATCGGCAGCCTGCTGAGCGCCGACTCCTCGGACCCGAACCGCGTCTCCAGGGTTGCGAACGGGGCTCCGACCGCGCCCGAGAGCCCCAGGACCACCAGGAGGGCCAACGCCACGCCCGCGACCCGCTTGAGCTGGAGCGGATGCACCCGCCACAGCACGACCAGCGCCAGCACCGTGGCGAGCCACACCGCCCGGTTCAACGTCAGAACAGCCATCACGACCGACACCATGAAGAGCAGCCGAAGGAGGCGGGCCTTCGTGGAGTCGCGCGTCTGCGCTGCGGCGTGGGCGAGGATCAGGCCGGCCGCGAGCAACGTCACGCCGTAGGTGGGCGGAGAGGCGAGCGATCCGGTGGTCCGGGTCCCGGCACGGCTCAGCCAGTCCGACGGCAGCGCGCCTGGCGCGGCCCACGACAGGGCGCCGATCATCGTCTGGCTGACCGCGACCACCGCTGCCGCGGCAACGATGAACGTGAAGGCCTTCTCTGTCGGCCGCAGGAGACGGACCAGCAGGTACAGACACATGGGCATCAGCACCCGGTCGTACAAGGTCGAGAACGACTGCGAGACCTCCTCGGAACTGTACGCCACCGAGATCATGGAGGCGACGACGTAGCCCAGCATCATCGCCTCGGGCCAGCCGAGCCTGGTCAGCGGTCGGTTCCGCATGCCGAGCCAGCCCATGATGATCACCACCACGAGTCCCAGCACGGGCAACCCGCGGTGCAGGAGCCAGTAGGCGTATCTGGCTCCGCCGGACATCCGGGTGAGGAAGGGGACGAAGACCAGCCAGAGGACGACGACGGCGAGCGGGGCCCGATGCACCAGAACGAAGCCGGGTAGAACCAGGATCAGCGCCAGAGCCACCGGCCACTGGCCCCCGACGACCAGATGGGCAGTCGCAGCCGCGACGAGGAGAGCGGCCCCGTAGAGCCCGACGTGTCGACCAACGGCCCGGAGCCCGTCGGCGACGCGCGGATCCGGCGCGGTCAGCACCGACATCAGACGGGCTCCACGATCATCCGCGCGCCGGGGCGTCGGCCCACCGCTCGAGGGAATCGTTGCTGCAGCGCCTCGACACCCCGCCACGCCGCCAGCCGCAGCAGCTGGTCGGGCCACGTGAGGAGAGCGAATCGGAGTCGGTCGGTCCTCGACATCTCGAGGTCGTCGATCTCGTACCCGTGCGCGGCCATCACTCGCCCGGCATGGAGCTGGATGAAGGCCAGCTCGGCAGCGCAGACGCGCCCGCGGTATCGGCCGATGTGATCGCTCGTGAGGACCTCGCCGGGAGCCGACGACCCCTCGCTCAGCCGCGCTCGATGCTTGGTGGCTGCCGACATGTCGGTCATCGACGGCTCGTAGGACTCGCCCACGAACTCACAGACCGATCGCAGCGTCTCCTCGGTCCGAGTGATGAGATCCTCGAATCGCACCATGAGGTACTGATCCGGGTATCGAGCGAGGTGGCGCTCGCCGAGCCGCGTCGAGTACAGCCACCTGGCGGTGGCCCCTCCGGCACGGCCCCGACCGTCGGGCCAGCGTTCGATCGACGCCAGGAAGCGGTCTCGAGGATCCCGGTACATGTGCACGATCCGGATGCCGGGATAGGCCTCGATCAACTCGTCGCCATACCGTTCGACGAGCCCGGTCTGCGCGCCCCAGCGCGGTTTGCCGGCCGTTTCGGCGAACTGCTCGAGGAACAGCGAGAACAGCCGGGCATAGGTGGGTGGGCCGGCGGAGAACTGCTCTCGGATGCGCTGGGGATCGGGGTCGAGGAACCTGACGTGCTTGTACGACAGCATTGCCGTGAGACAGCGCTCCAGGTTCGCGCAATCGGCGAGATCTCCGTACTGCCGGTAGAAGTAGGTCCACATGTTGGACCCGACGGCCGGGATGGCGATCCGACTGTGCGAGCCCAGGAATGCGCTCATCGTCGTCTTCCCCGACCGGTCGAGCCCGGCGACGTAGATCGGG
>JBFKRY010000032.1:0-27850 GCA_041636995.1 Acidimicrobiales bacterium
CGATGATCACGTCGTTCTGCAGATCCTGGATGATCAGCGCGCAGCGATCCGGCTCCAGGGTGATGTCGGTGTTCAGCTCCAGTTCGGCCATCAGTCCTACTCCCTCCGTTGGCTTCTCGTGTCTGCCGGCATCCGTTCGTCGCCGATTGCGAGCGCCAGCGAGCCATCGGCGAGGAACCCCGCTGGTCGCTGCGCAGCAGCCCGACCAGCGGGACCGCGTTGAGCCCCGGCGGAGCCGGGCCGTCTCGACCGACCGGAGACGATTCGTCCGCGCGCCACCGAGGCGTCCGTCATGTCGACGCCTCCATGTATGGCTCTCGGTGGGGGCCCACCGTGGTCCGCAGCGCGTACAGCGACGTGCTCGCGGGGATGTACAAGGTTTGCCAGTCCGGGCCGCCCCAGGTGAGGTTGCCGACGTTCTCGGGCACCTGGACCGTGCCGATCTTCTCGCCGTCGGGATCGAAGACCCAGATCCCGCCGGGTCCGGTCACCCAGATGTTGCCCCGCTCGTCGCACTTCATGCCATCGGGGATGCCCTCCTCGATGACCCCCGAGCCGATCTGATCGGCGAACAGCCGACCATTGTGGAGGGAACCGTCGCTGCTGTCGTAGTCGAACACCGAGATCAGGGCGTTGGGCGTGTCGTTGATGTACATGAGGCTGTGGTCGGGCGAGAAGCACAGCCCGTTCGGCATCTCGAACTCGTCCCGGTCCACGACCAGCTCGAGGTCACCGCCGCCGGGTGGCACCCGGAACACCCCTTGCCAGCCCAGCTCCCGCTCTCGCTCCTCGCCGAACACGGGCATGCGCCCGTACCACGGATCCGAGAAGTAGATGGCCCCGTCGGGCGCCACGATCACGTCGTTGGGGCTGTTCAGCTCCTTGCCCTCGAAGTGCGACGCCACGGTTTCGCGGGTCCCGTCGGTCCGCTCGCGGACGAGCGACGAGGTGACGTGCTCGCACACGATGAGGTTCAGGTCGGCGTCGTAGGTCATCCCGTTGCACTTGTTGGCCGGCCGCATCACCTCCTCCACCCCCTCGCCCGGCGTGTACCTGCGGCGCACGTCGCCAGGCATGTCGGAGAAGAGCAGGTGATGCTCGGTGGGGTGCCAGATGGGCCCCTCGGTGAACGTGAAGCCGGTCCCGACCTGTTGCAGCTCCTCGTCCTTGTCGACCAGCTCCCAGATCGCGTCGGTGGTTGCCTCTACTGCTCCCATCGGTCTCCTCCTGTGGGGATGGCTGCGGCGAAGATGTCGCAGGTGTCGCGGATCGCGGCGTCGAGGCTGGTGGGCGCCACGTCGCCCAGCAGCTCCGCCAGGCCGTCGGCGGCAGCCGAGTGCGGCAGCGGCAGCGACCCGGTCCCGGCCCCGATCCCGTCGAAGCCGGTGATGACTGCGGCTCGCTCGACGAAGTCCGCCACGTCGAGCACGTGACCGGCCACGTTGAGCACGGGCGCGCCGTCGGGGCTGCTGCGGCTCGCGGCGATGAACAGCCGGGCCACGTCGGGCGCGTACTGGAAGTCCAGCACCCCGCCGTACTCCACCCGGTAGCGCTGGCGACGCACCGCGTGCTCGATGGCCACGGTGGGCTGGGATGTCATCCCCTGGTCGCGCCCGGGGCCGAACACGGTGTGGGGACGCAACCCCACGGAGGTCAGGTCGTGATCGTCGGCGTAGACCGCGGCGGTCTGCTCGTTCGCCACCTTGTACGCGCCGTAGAGGGTGCGGGGCCGCGGCAGGGCCTGTGCAGGAAGCCGGGGATCGTCGTAGTCGTCGGGGCTGCCGTAGACCGCAATGCTGGACGCATACACCACCGGGGCCACGCCATGGGTCAGCGCAGCCTCGAAGACGTTGACCGTGCCGACCACGTTCACCGCCGCGCCGAGGCTGGGGTCGGCTCGACAGAAGGGCACCTGGAGCGCCGCCAGGTGGATGACGCGGTCTGCGCCCTCCATGGCGGCCACCACTGCGTCCCGATCGCAGATGTCGCCGCGGATCCGCTCGAAGCCCGGCGGGGCGCCTCGGCCGACCAGCCGGTGGCGATGGTCGTCGTCGCCCAGGTCGAAGACCACCGGCTGGTCACCGGCGTCGAGCAACTGGCGGACCACCCAGGCCCCCAGGCAGCCGTCGGCGCCGGTGACGAGGACCCGCTCCCCCATCAGTACGTCGCCCGCCCGCCCGAGATGTCGTGGCACGCGCCAGTGCTGAAGCTGCACTCCACCGAGCACAGCCAGCCGACGAGCGCCGCCACCTCCTCGGCCCGTCCCACCCGGTTCATCGGGATCTTCGAGACCATGTACTCCAGGACCTCGGGGGCGGTGTCGGCGTTCATCGGGGTGGCGATCACCGCGGGGGCGACCGAGTGCACCAGCACCCCGGTGGTGGCCAGCTCCTTGGCCACCGACTTGGTGAGAGCGATCACCGCTCCTTTCGACGCCGAGTACGCCCCCAGGTTCGGGTTGCCCTCCTTGCCGGCGATGCTGGCCACGTTCACGATGCGGCCCCAGCCCCGTTCGACCATGCCGGGGATGACGGCCTGCATGACGTTGAAGATCCCGGTCACGTTGATGTCGAGAGTCCGCTGCCACTCCTCGAACGAGACGTCGGTGAGGGCCATGTTCGGCCCCACTGTGCCTGCGCACTGGACCACCACGTCGAGCTGGTCCAGGCCGGGCAGGTCCCGCACTGCCACCGGATCGGCGACGTCGACCCGGTGGACGGCATGGAGCTTCGGACCCCACGACGTGAGAGGCTCGCGGTCCACGTCGAGGTCCACCGCGGTGACCTGGTGGCCCTCGCCGAGGAAGCGGTCCACGCAGGCGGCTCCGATCCCCGAGCCCGCCCCGGTGACCAGGACCCGCCGGTCGCTCATGGGGTCCAGGAGATCTTCGACGCCACTGCGTTCACCGACAGGTGTGCGTCATAGGTCACGACCTTGCCCTCCCGCCGCGGCTCGTCCTCGCCGGCCGCCTTGCGGTCGAGCGCGGCCAGCACCCGCTCGGGGGTGATCGGGAACTCGGTCACCCAGACTCCCACCGCGTCGTGGATGGCGATGGCGATGGCCGACGGCTGAGCGTTGTTGGCCATCTCGCCGATGCCCTTGGCGCCATAGGGTCCCTCCGACGACGGGTTCTCGATCAGCACGTTGGCGATCTCGGGCAGTTCCTCCATGCGGGGCACGTGGTAGGTGGCGAACGAGTCGCCCCGGTGCTCGACGTCGGGGTAGTACGGATAGCAGGTCTCGAGCAGGCCGAAGCCCAGACCCATGACCGCGCCCCCGTCGATCTGGCCCTCGAGCAGGGTGGGGTTCATGGCCCGGCCGATGTCGTAGGCCTGGGTCAGCTTCAGCACCTGCACGTCGCCGGTCTCGTCGTCCACCTCGACCTCCGCCACGCAGGCTGCGTAGGAGATGGCTGCGTGGGGCGGCAGGTCGACTTCGCCGGTGGCCGGGTCGACGATGGTCGCCCCGGGGTTGAGGTGGGCGCCATCGCCGGTCAGGAGCTCGCCGTGCACGAAGGTGGCCGCGCCTGCGACCTCGTCGACTCCCATCGACTTCGCCGGCGTGCCCACCACCGAGACCCTCCCGTCGGCCAGCTCCAGGTCGGCGGGGTCGATCTCCATCTCCCGGCCAGCCACCGACAGGATCCGCTCGCGCACCTGGCGAGCCGCCTTCAGGACCGCGTTGCCAGCCACGAAGGTAGCCCGGGACGCGAACGTCCCGGTGCACAGGGGCGAGGAGTCGGTGTTGGAGTTGTCGTAGGTCACCCAGTCGTAGGGCACGCCGATGGTCTCGGCCACGATCTGGGACTGGACGGTCTTGGAGCCGTTGCCGATGTCGGCGGTGCCTGCGAACACGTCGACCCGGCCATCGGGCTTGACCTTGATCCACGCCTGCGAGGGGTCGCCGTTCTGGTTCATGCCGGTCGGGTACTCGACCGTCGCCATGCCGGTGCCGCGGTGGACTGCCATCAGTGGCCCCCTTCCCCGATCTGGGCCAGCAGGTGCTCGGGGAGCATGTCTCCCTCCCGGGGCGCCCGGCTGAGCTTGCGCAGCTCGTCGCTCAGCTGGGTGCCCGTCGCCTCCGCGATGGCCTGGAGGACCTCCACCGTGCTGGGGTCCTCGTAGGCGATGCGATTCGGTGAGGTGTCGTTGATCCTGTTGGCGTTCTTGAGCCGGACAGCGTAGGGGTCCATGCCCAGCTCGCGAGCCACCCGCTCCATGTGGATCTCGATCGCGGTCGACAGGCCGGTGACCCCATAGCCTCGCATCGCGGTCGTGGGGATCCGGTTCGTGAAGACCACGTAGCCGTCGAAGTGCAGGTTGGGGATGCTGTATGCCCCGGTGTGGTGGAAGCTGTGCTTGGTGAGGCCGTAGACGGAGAACCGGCCGTAGGCGCCGGCGTCGTGGAGGCTCAGCATCTTGCGGCCGAGGATCCAGCCGTCGGAGGTGACGGCATCGATGATCTCCATGTGCCACGGTCCCCTGTTGGAGGATGCGAGCATCTCCTCCTCGCGGGTCCAACGCCACTTGACCGGCCGGCCCGACTTCTGGGCGGCCAGCGCCGACAGGGTGTCCGAGGCGGTGTCCACCTTGCCCCCGAACCCGCCGCCCACCGTGCCGCCCACCATCTTGACCTGGCTCAGCGGGAGCTCGAGGTGGGCGCAGACCACCCCGAGCGAGAAGTAGAGCGCCTGGGTGCAGGTGTGGATGGTCAGCCGGCCGTCGGGCTCGGGGATGGCCAGGCAAACCTGGGTCTCGAGCGGAGCCTGCTCGAGGGACTGGGTGCGATAGACCCCCTGTACGACCAGGTCGGCAGCGTCGAGCGCGGCCTTCCAGTCCCCCTTGCGGATCTGCCGGCGATCCATCCCCCCTTCGAACTCGTCGTACCAGTTGCCGAAGGTGTCGTTGACCACGGGCACGTCGTCCTCGAAGCCCAGCCGCACGTCGAGCAGCGCAGGCAGCTCCTCGTACTCGACGGCGATGGCCGCGCAGGCCGCCCGGGCGATCTCCACCGTGTCCGCGGCGACCAGGGCCATGGGCTGACCCTTGTAGCGCACCACATCCTTGGCGAGCAGGGGCTCGTCACCCGGGATGCCCGCCCCCGAGAGGTGGCCGTACACGAGCAGGGGCACGTCCGCGTGGGTGACCACTGCGTGCACCCCGGCCATGCTCTCGGCCGGCGACGTGTCGAACCTGGTGATCCGGGCGTTGTGATGGGGCGAGCGCAGCGCGGCTGCGTGCAGCATGCCCGGCACCCGCACGTCGTCCACGTAGGTTGTGCGTCCGGTGACGTGGCCGACGCCGTCATAGCGAGGCAATCGTGCGCCGACGACCTTCATGACTGGCCTCCTCCATCGATGGTCACATAGGTGGTGTTCGGGCTCGACGCGGTGGCCGTGAGGTCGAACCCGTTGCCCGACGCCACCGCCGCGACCGCCTCGAGGATCTTCACGTAGCCGGTGCACCGGCAGTAGTGGCCCGAGAGAGCCTCCTGGATGGATTCGAGGTCGGCCGAGCCGCCGCCGTCGAGGTAGGCAGTGGCCGCGACCACCATCCCGCTCGTGCAGAACCCGCACTGGGCCGCGTAGTGGTGGATGAAGGCCTGCTGGACCCGGCTGAGCACCTCGGGCGTGCCCAAGCCCTCCACGGTCGTGACCTCGACGCCCTCGACCATGCAGAGCGCAGTCAGGCAGGACCGCCGGGGCTCGCCGTCGACCAGCACGGTGCAGGCGCCGCACCCGCCGCTCTCGCAGCCCACCTTCGGGCTGGTGATGTCGAGCTCCTCGCGCAGCACCTCCAGCAGCGAGGTCAGCGGCGGCGAGCTCACCTGGTGGGTCACCGAGTTGACGACCAGATCCATGTCATCCTCCAAGCTCGTCGAGGGCGCGACGTATCAGCACGGGAAGGACCCGGCTCCGGTAGGCAGCCGAGGCGAGGGCGTCGTCGTACGGCTCGACGTCGGCCGACGCGGCCTCGGCGGCGTCGGCCGGGTTGGCCCCGCTGGCCAGCGCCGACTCGGCGGAGCTCAGCCGGCGCGCCTCGGGGGCCACCCCGGTGGCAGCCAGCCGGATCTCACCATCGGCCGATCGCACGGCGCTCACCCCGATGGCGGTGAGCGACTCGGTGGGGTGACGGCACAGCGGCACGAACGCGCCGGCGGCCGGACGCCGGAACGACACGTCCAGCACGATGCTGCCGCCGGTGTCCGAGAAGAACTCGGCGGCGCTCACGGTCGACTCGCCTGCGGCGTTCGCCACCCGGACAGACGCCTCGAGCGCCAGGAGGGGTCCCTGCAGGTCCCCGCAGGGCGGACCGGCGCAGATGTTCCCCCCGATGGTGGCCTGGGCCTGTACCTCGACGTCGCCGACGTTGGCGGCGCAGGGCCCGAGCGGTGCCGGCAGGTCGCGGCACCCTGCCATGGTGGCTGTGGCCCCGACGACGACGGTGTCGCCATCCTCGCGAACGCGGTCCAGACCGGCCCGGCCGAGCCAGAGAGCCCGCTCGATGGCGACCCCACCGAGCATGTGGCGGGGCACCACGATGGTGCCCCCGCCGATCACGGTGATGTCGGGCTCGGCGGCGAGCGCAGCGGCGGCTTCCTCCGGCGACGCCGGAGCGAGGACCGTGGTCGTTGGCATTGTGACCCCCCGGACAGCAAGACCGAGACCCGCACGAGCGGGTCGACAGCCAGTCAAGCCGCCCGGCGCAGCGCACGGTAGGGACGAGCGGAGCAACTCACCTGCCCCCAACGACGGGGCCCAAAAGCACTAGGACACCCAGGGTCTCGGCTGCGCCGAGGCTCATCGACGGTTCACCGCCCGCCGGCCCCGCCGAGCTTCCGAACGGTAGGGCGCTCAGGCCCGGTAGCGGTCGCTGAGGATGAGGGCGACCAGCTCGGTGCGGGAGTGCACCTGGAACTTCATCAAGATGTTGCTGACGTGGTTCTTGACCGTGTACACGCTGAGGTAGAGCGCGTCGGCGATCTCGGCGTTCGACAAGCCGCTGGCCAGCAGGTCGGCCACCTCCCGCTCCCGGTCGGTGAGGTCCCGCAGGAGGTCCTTCTCGGTGGCGATCATCCGGGTCACCGTCGAGTCCAGTGCCGACTGGCCCGACGCGGTGAGCCGGATCGACGCTGCCAGGTCGTCGCCTGACACGCTCTTGAGCTGGAGGCTCGCGGCGCCCGCCTCCAGCGCGGCGCGCACCAGCGGTGCCTCGGTGAAGCTGGTCAGTGCCAGCACCCGGACGTCGGGCGCGACCCGGGCCAGCTCCCCGATGGCGGCGACGCCTCCTGCACCCGGCATGATCAGGTCCATCACCACCACGTCGGGCTGGAGCTCCAGCGCCCGCTCCACCGCGGTCTCACCGTTGTGCGCGGTGCCCACCACCTCGATGTCGTCGTAGCCGTTCAGGCAGGCGGTGACCCCCTCCCGGAGGAGGTCGTGATCGTCGACCACGATGACCCGGATCACACCGGCAACCCTACGACGTCGGTCACCGTGACCGTCACGGAGGTCCCCTCTCCGCACCGGCTGCAGATGTCCAGATCGGCTCCGATGGACTCGGCCCGCTCGGCCATGATGCGCAGCCCCAGGTGCTCGGGCGCGGTGCTGGCGTCGAAGCCCTTCCCGTCGTCGCGCACCTGCAGGCACACCTGGTCGCGCCACTTCGTCAGGGTGATGGTGACCTCGCTGGCCTCGGCGTGACGGGCGATGTTGTTGAGCGACTCCTGCACGATGCGGTACAGCACCACCTTGACGGTGGGCAGCAGCTCGGGGAGCGGGCCCAGCTCCACCGTGCACGTGGCGCTCTTGCGGCTCTCGAAGGCGGAGGCCAGCTGGTGGACCAGGTCCGCCAGCGGGGTCTCCTCGATCACGCTGGGCCGCAGCTCCAACAGCAGGGTGCGCATCTCCGACAGCGCCCCCCGGGTGAGCAGGCGCAGCCGGTCGACCTGACGGGCCTGGTCCGCGCTCAGGTCCTGGGCCCGCGACAGGGTCTCGGCCACCAGGGTGGCCGTCCAGAGCGTCTGGCTCACCGAATCGTGCAGGTCGTTGGCCAGCCGCTGGCGCTCCTCGATGGCCGCAGCCGACCGGGCGGTGACCAGGGCCCGGCTGTTGGAGATGGCCGAGGACGCCTGATCGGCGATGGTCGCCAGCAGCCCGATCTCCTCGACCGTGAAGCCGTCGCCGGGCCTGGGCTCGACCGCGAGGAACCCGAGGCGGCGGTCGGCCACCTCGAGGGGCAGGATGACGGTGCCGTCGGCGGCGGTGACGGGCGCGGTCGGCGCCTGCCCGGCGTCGACGGCTGCGGTCAGCACGCCGGGCAGCCGGGTGTGCGGGCCCAGCTCGTCGCAGCCGGCGCGCCCGGGCACGTGCTCGCCGGCGAGCTCCAGCACCCCGTCGAGGTCGTAGAGGGCCACATGGCTGCGCTCGTGGTCGAAGAGCTGCTCGACGCCCCGCAGCACCTGCTCGATCACGTCGTCGAGCTGCAGCGAACCGGCAATCGCAGCAGCGGTGTCGCGCAGGGTCTCGGCCTCGGCCCGGCGCCGGCGCTCCTGTTGTTCCAGCCGGACCCGCTCCTCCACCTCTCCCACCAGCGAGTCGTTCAGGCTGCGTAGCTCGGAGGTGCGATCGCGGACCCGCTCGTCGAGCTCGGCCAGGGTGCGCTTCAGCTGCTCCTCGGCCTCGATGCGCTCGGAGATGTCGATGAAGGTGCCCAGGGTGCCGATCACGTTCCCCTGCAAGTCCTTCAGGGGCACCTTGTTGGTCTCCACCCACATCACCCGGCCGTCGGCCACCCGCACCTGCTCCCGCAGGCCGAGGATGGGCTCGCCGGACTCCACGACGTAGCGGTCGTAGTCCTGGAACCACGCGGTCCCGCTGCGAGGCAGCTCGATGTGGCCCCATGGGCAGTCCGAGTCGGTCTTGCCGATCAGCTCGCTGGCGTCGGCGACCCCGGCGTACTCCGCCAGCTTGCGGTTGCAGCCCAGGTAGACCGAGTTCACGTCCTTCCACCAGATGGCCTGCTCCACGTTGTTCATCACCAGCTCGAAGATGTGCCGGCTGGCCTGGAGCGCGTCGTCTCCGGCCAGCTCGCCCCGGAGCAGCGCCGCGTAGAGGGAGAGCGCGTCGGCTTCAGCCACGGCGCTCTCCTCGACCCGGCCGTTCACCCGCATGCGGCGCCCGCTGCCCGGCCCGGTCACCGACTCGGCCCGACGGATTCACCCCGCCGAGCGTACCGATGCCCGCGCGGTGGCTGCCAGACGGTCGAGCCGCCCGCCGTCCTCACGCGTCCACTCCGAGGTAGCGGTTCTGCAGATCCCGGGAGTCGCGAAGCTCGGCGGCGGTCAGCTCGGCCTCGATCCGGCCCGCCGACATCACCAGCTGGCGGGGGGCCATCTCGGTGGCGGCGCGCAGGTTCTGCTCCACCACCAGCACCGCCACTCCCTCGGCGACGAGCTGGTGCACCGCGTCGATCAGCGTGTCCACGATCGTCGGCGCCAGACCTTCGGACGGCTCGTCCATCACCATCAGCGGGGCGTTGAGCAACAGAGCCCGGCCCACGGCCAGCATCTGCTGCTCGCCGCCGGACAGCTCGGCCCCACCGTTGCGGCGGCGCTCCCCCAGCCGAGGGAACAGCTCGTACACCGCATCGGGCGTCCAGCGCTTGCCCCGAGCGGCCTTGCTCAGCATGGCCAGGTGTTCGTCCACCGTGAGCGACGGGAACAGCCGGCGCCCCTGGGGAACGTACGCCACCCCGTGCCGGGCGACCTTCTCGGGCGGTTGACCGTCGAGCCGCTCTCCGGCGAACACGATCCGGCCGCTCCGGAGCCGGATCATGCCCATGACCGCCTTGCAGAGGGTGGTCTTGCCCATCCCGTTGCGGCCGACGACGCACACCGCCTCGGTTCCCATGCTGAAGCTGAGGCCGTCGAGGACCTGCGAGGCGCCGTACCCGGCCCGAACGTCGTCAACCTGCAGCAGGTCGCTCACGACGCCGGCTCCCCCAGGTAGACCGCATGAACCATCGGATCCGCCCGGACCTCGTCCGGGGTGCCCTCGGTCACAACCACCCCGTCGGACATGACCACCACCCGGTCGGCCACCTGCAGGGCGACGTCCATGTCGTGCTCGATCAACAGGATGGTCCGCTTCCGGGACAGGCTCTCGAGCATCGCCACCAGCCGCTCCCGCTCGCCCCGGGACAGGCCCGACGCCGGCTCGTCGAGCATGAGCAGCTGGGGCTCGGTGGACAGCGCCAGCCCGATCTCCAGCTGGCGCTGCTGGCCGTGGGACAGGTCCCCGACGAGCGCGTCCAGCTCTGCACCCAGCCACACCCGCTCGGCCACCTGCCTCGCCGTGGCCCGGTAGTCGGCGTCGGCCTGGTTCCGCCAGAGCGCCAGATGCCGGCCGGCCTTGCCCGTCTGGGCCAGGTACAGGTTGTCCTCGACGCTCAGGCCCGGGAACAGCCGGGTCTTCTGGTAGGTACGGGCCACGTCGAGCTGCGGGCGCAGCCGCGAGGGCAGGTGCGTGCAGTCGACGCCTCGGATGAACACCGAACCCTCGGTGGGGGCGATGTCGCCGGTGATGGCGTTGAAGAGTGTGGTCTTGCCGGCCCCGTTGGGGCCGAGGATGGCGAGCCGCTCGCCGGCGTCGACCGACAGGTCCACCCCGTCGAGGGCCCGCAGGCCCCCGAACGCCACCGCAACCGCGACCAGTCTGAGGAGGGGTGGATCAGCGCCGGCAGCCGGCGCGGTGGCGTTCGGAGGCATGGTCGGCGTGTGCCCCTACTCCTGCGGGACGCCGTCGACCACCGGGATCTCGTTGCCCTGCCACGGCAGCTCACGAGGCTCGCACGGGGTGTTGTCCCGCTCCGGCGGCGGGGTGTCCGAGGAGTAGGTGCCGCCGAAGGTCTGGGTCACGCCCGGGACGATGGCCACGGTCTTCTGGACCACCTCGCCGGACTCCTCGTCGAGGACCAGCTGGGCCACGAAGGTGTCCACGATGGCCTGGCGGTTCTCGTCGAGGGTGATCTCGCCGTACGGGGCGTCGAGGGTGATGTTGGACAGGGCGTCGCGCAGGGCCTCGTGGTTGTTCGACAGGTCGCCGCCGACCTGCTCGAGCGCGGTGACCAGCGCCAGACCAGCCGAGTAGTAGCCGTAGGCGAAGCCGAAGCCCAGGGTGACCGAGGGTGGGGCCGGCTCACCGCCGGTGAGGCCGCCACCCAAGCTCTCCCAGGCAGCGTCGGCGTCTGCCAGGTAGGCCTCGATCTCGGGCGTCTGGATGTCGCCTGGCAGGGTGGCGAAACCACCCACGTAAGCACCTGCGATGTCGGTTCCGAGAGCCTCGGCCAGTGCCGGGCTGAAGAACAGGTTGCCGGCGTGCTGGTCCCCGGTCAGGTCGCCCTTGGCGTTGAGGAACGCCTCGAGCGACGCGTTGGTGCCGGTGCCGCCGATGACCCAGAAGTAGCCGTCGACCTCGTCGGGGTCGGGCAGCTGCTGGACGAACGACGAGTAGTCGGTGGTGCCCAACGGCGGGAACACCTGGGCAGCGATCTCGCCGCCTGCGGCGCAGAAGTCGGCGACGAACCCGGCGGCCGACGTCCAGCCGAAGCCGTAGTCGTCGGCGATCACCGCGGCGGTGCGCCAGCCGGCCTCGTTGTAGAGGATGTCGCCGATGCCCGCGTTCCACTGGGCCCCGTCACCGTTGAACCGGAAGAAGTTCGGGGCCTGGACGTGCAGGGTGCTGTCCTGGGCGCCGCTGATCCCGTTGATGAAGGTCACCTCGGGGTGGTCCAGGGCGTAGTTGGCCACCGCGATGCCCTCGTCGCCCGACAGCGGGCCGATCACCACGTTGGCGCCGTTCTGCTCCACGAGGGTGCGGACCTCCTGGATGGCTCGGTCGGCAGTGTCGTCACCGCAGCCGATGCCCACCAGCTCGATCGGTACCCCGGCCACCGAGGCCCCGGTGAACCCGTCGAGCGCGGTGGTGGTGGAGTTCGGGGTGGCCCCGGCGTGGCGGATCATCGCGAACACCGCACCCGCGGTGACGTCCTCGTGGAAGCCACCGAAGGCGCCCTCGCACTCGGCCAGGATCCCGAGCCGGACCACATCGTCGCCCCCGGCAGCGCTGTCGTCGGCAGCCGCATCGTCCGCGGCACCGTCGTCGGCAGCGCTGTCGTCGGCAGCCGCATCGTCCGCGGCACCGTCGTCGGCCGCGCTGTCGTCGGCCGCGCTGTCGTCGGTCGCGCTGTCGTCGGCCGCGCTGTCGTCCGCCGCGCTGTCGTCCGCCGCGCTGTCGTCGGCCGCGGTGTCGTCGGCGGTCGTGGTGTCATCATCGTCACCGCAGGCCGCGGCGATCAACGCGAACGCGAAGAGGATCGCCAACAGCCTCAGCCATCGATGTCGCTCGTAGTGGTGGGTCATGAGGTCCTTCCCTCCGTTTGCCTGGTCGGGCGAAGCTCTTCGCCCGGTTCGCACCGCATGGCTGCGATCACGATCTGGTTCCTTCGAGCGCGGTCGGCCCGGCGGCACGTCGGGAGCTGCTGCCGGACAGCGCGTCCCGCACCCGCAGGATGACACCGGCCAGACCATCGGGGGACGCGACCATGATGAGCACGAGCAGCAAGCCGACCACGGTGTTGAACCGCTCCTCGGCCAGCACCCGGTCGCCGATGACCCCGCCGATGCTGTCCACCAGCGGGATGTCGCGCAAGTAGATGTTGGCGGCCACCACCACGAACGCGCCCAGCCATGCGCCCTCGAGGTGGATGATGCCCCCGATGACCGCGATGATCAGCAGGTCCAGGGTGGGGCCGATGCTGATCGAGGTCGGGTCGATCTGGCCGTTCCACCAGATGTTGAGCACCCCCGCCAGTCCGGCCACGAACCCGGCCAGGGTGAACGCCAGCATCCGGTGGATCGGCACGTTGAACCCCAGCGACGCCATGCGCACCGGGTCGTCCCGAACCCCCTGCAGCGCCAGCCCGAACGGGGTCCCGCCGATGGCCCGGAAGCCCCAGTAGGCCAGCGCCGACAACACCACCCCGGCGTAGTAGAGCCGCTTCGGGTGGCCGGTGAAGAAGCCCGGGGGATCGATCCCGGTCATGCCCCCGAAGCCGGAGAAGGTGGTCACCTGACCGAAGAAGAAGAACCCGATCACCGCGTAGGTGAGGGTCAACATGAGGAAGTAGATGCCCGTCGAGCGCGACGACAGGGCACCGAGCAGCAGCGAGACCAGCGCGGCCACCACCAGGGCGATGACCACCCCTACCCATGGATGCCAGCCCAACCGCAGCCCCCGACCGGACTCGGCCACCACGTTGCCCACTGCGAAGCCGGCCACACCGAAGATCAGCCACTGGGCCAGCGAGACCATGCCCCCGTAGGCGGCCAGGAAGATCAGGGAGGACGCCGCCAGGCCCAGCATCATGGTACGGGTCATCACGAAGTCGATGAAGAAGTCGGTCCCGAACACCGGCAGGACCAACAGGAACCCCAGCGCCAGCGCGGCAGCGCGGTCACGGCTGGAAAGCTGCGGCCGCTTCATTCGGGCCTGCCGTACAGACCGGTGGGGCGGACCGCGAGCACCAGGGCCAGCACCGCGAAGGTGAAGATGATCGAATAGAACGTGTACTGGCTCGGCAGGTAGGCGGGCGAGAAGGCGATGACCATGCCGTAGAGCAAGGAGCCGGCGACGGCGCCCTTGATCGACCCCAGCCCGCCGATGATCACCACGATCAGCGAGTTGAGCAGCCACTGGCCGTCGGTCCCCGGTGCCACCCCGGCGAAGGAGGCGCCCATCACCCCGCCCATGCCGGCCAGGAACGAGCCCACGAAGAACGTGACCCCGAACACCAGGGCCACGTTGATGCCCAGGGCCCGGACCATCTCCTCGTCGTCGACCCCGGCCCGGATCACCATGCCCATGCGGGTCCGGGTGAGCCACACCCACAGCAGCGCCCCGACCGCCAGCCCGATCCCGAGCATGAAGAGCCGGCTGGTGGCGTAGCGCTCGCCCATGATGTCGAAGAAGTGCACCACTGCGCCCGGCCACACCACCCGCTGGGCCAACCCCCCGAACTCGGCCAGCATCTGATCGGCCAGAATCACGGCCACCGCCACGGTGATGATGGCCTGGCGCAGATCCTCGCCTTGGTTCCACCGCAGCAGCAGCTGCTGGACCACCACGCCGATCACCGCCACGATCCCTGCAGCCACCAGCAGCGGGAGGATCCAGTCGAGGACGGCCACCTCGTCGGCCTCGATGTTGCGGGACTTGCCGACCATGTCCTTCTGCAGCTCGATGGCCAGGTAGGCCGCGAGCAGGAAGAACCCACCGTGGGCCATGTTCACCGTGCGCATCAGACCGAAGATGAGGGTGAACCCGGAGGCGACCACGAACAGCAGGCCGGCGAAGGTGACGCCGTCGAGGAGGGTGACCACGAACTCACCGGGCTCGGACACCGCCGGACCGGCCGAGGTCCCCTCTGCGAAGAGCAACACCCAGAGGAGAGCCGCGCCCACCAGGGTGCCGATGACGGCGCGGGGCACCCATCGAGGGACCACGAGTGGCCGGCGGAACCGGAGCTCGCCCTCGGTCACGACAGGCGCGGACATACCCCCCTCCTCACCCCGCGTGGAACCACGGCGCAGTAGGACGCTACGGACGGCGGGGCCGGGCGGAACAGTCTCGTTGGAACGAACGTGGCGGGCCCGATGGCCTAGTCCAAAAGAGCTACACGGGTGGGGCGATACTGTCCGGCGTGACTGCGCTGTCTGTTCCCGCCCCGGGGCGCGAGAGTGCCGAAACGTTCGTCCGGGCCCATCTGGGTCACCTCGTCGATGGTCTCGTCGACGATGCGGTCGCCGGGTCCGGCCGCTTCGCTGGGGGCCAGCAGGCCGCCGACGCCGCGCTCGCAGCGTTCGACGTCACCGGCTACGCCCGCAGTCGCAACGAGGTGCTTCCGCCCGAACGGCGGGGCGCCTCGGGACTCTCCCCCTACATCCGCCACGGCCTCGTACAGCTCCGCGACGTCTGGGACCACGTGGAGGGCGGACCGGCGCGCGACGTGCGCAAGTTCCGCGACGAGCTGCTGTGGCAGGAGTACGCCCGGCACTGGTACGCCCGGTTCGGCACCCGCAGCCGGCTGGGCATCCGCCGTGAGCTCCCGGCCAGGTTCGAGCCCGGGCCCGGCTGGGACCGCCACATGGCTTGCGTCGACGAGATGCTGGCCGAGCTGGAGCACGACGGCTGGGTGGTGAACCAGGCGCGGATGTGGCTGGCCAGCCAGTGGTCGGTGCGCGAGGGTTTCTGGTGGCCCGACGGCGAGGACCACTTCTTCCGCCACCTGCTGGACGGCTCCCGAGCTGCGAACCGGCTGGGCTGGCAGTGGACCACCGGGGTGGGGTCCTCCAAGCCGTACGGGTTCGGTCGCTGGCAGGTGCGGCGGCGGGCCCCGGAGCTCTGCGGCCGGTGCTCGCGGGCCGACGACTGCCCCATCGAGGACCGGCCCGACGACCCCGGGTACGTCGCTCCCGAGGGAGCCGACGGCGTCCCGGGCGAGCTGGGACCGGACCAGGTGGTCTGCACGGCGGTGCCGGAGGCGGTGTGGCTCACGGCCGAGTCGCTGGGCCGGAGCGATCCTGCGCTCGCCGCCCATCCGGACCTGCCAGTGGTCTTCGTGTTCGACGAGCGCCTGCTGGCGAGGTTGCGCCTCGCCGCGAAACGACTGGTCTTCCTCACCGAGACCCTCGCCGAGCTGGGTGAGCGCCACGACCTCGATCTCCGACTCGGCGATCCGGTGGTCGAGCTGCAGGGCACCGCCCTGGCGGTGACCCACGCCCCGGTCCCGGGGTTCGCCCGGCGGGCGGCCAGGCTCTCGCCGGTGGAGGTCCACCCGTGGCCCTGGCTCGTCCAGCCAGCCGGCCAGCGGGTGACCTCGTTCAGCGCCTGGCGACGCCGGGCCGCACCGGAACCGACCTGACTGCGACGTGACCGCGGAGTGACGCCTCAGTACTTGACGTCGAGCGGGATCGCTTTGTCGAGGGCGTCCTCGTCGACCTCGGCCCGCAACATCGGGTCCTCGGCTATCGACCGCCGGCTGAGGGCGATACCCCCGGCCATGACGGTGCCGTAGACGGTTATGGCGAAGACCACGGCGCCGATGATGAACACGATCAGGTCGCCGCTCATGACAGGACCTCGGCCTCGGTCTCGATCTTCTCCTGTACCGCATGGTCCACCGGCGTGAGCACCAGCGTGCCCAGGGAGTGGATGGACGGGACCCAGAGGCCCACGAAGATGCCGACGGTCTCCTCGTCGGCGATGAAGTACAGGTAGACCGAGAACAGGAAGGCAAGGAAGCCGGCCACGAGGAACGGCAGCTTGGCCCTGATGGAGCTCGGGAACGACAGCATGGTTGCTCTCCTCTCGTTGCGTTCGAGAGGAGCATGGACGCCCCGGTCGTCGCCGAAACAAACCCCCTTCAGAGGGGTTCCGACTCCCGCCGGAGTCGGTCGAGCGCGCGCCGCAGCACCCGGGAGATCTGCATCTGGCTGACCCCGACCCGCTCGGCGATCTGGCTCTGGGTCAGCTCGGCGAAGAAGCGGAGCTCGACGATCTCGCGCTCGTCGTCGGGCAGGCGGGCCAGCAGCGTGGGCGCGACCACCCGGGCGTCGACCCGCTCGAAGTCGGGGGTCGCCGAGTCCGCCGCCACGGGACGTTCGAGGGCATCGAGCCGCTCGCTCCGGTAGGCAGAGGACGCATCGAGCGCGAGGGTCACGTCGGCCACGTCGACACCGAGCTCGGCCGCGAGGTCTGCGGGCGTGGGCACCCGCCCGAGCCGCTGGGTCAGCGTGCCGATCGCGGCCTGCACCGTTGATGCGAGCTCCTTGGCTCCCCGGGGCACGTGGACGTCCCAGGTGCGGTCCCGGAAGTACTGCTTCAGGTCCCCTTCGATGGTCCGGGCCGCGAAGGTCGAGAAGCGGATACCCCGGCTGGGATCGAACCGGTCCACCGCCCGGACCAGGGCCTCCATGGCCACCTGCTCCAGATCCTCGCTCGGGACGCCCCGGTCGCGGTAGCGCCGGGCGAAGGCGATCGCCAGCCCCTGGTTGTCGACCACCAGCTCGTTCCGCAGGCGCCGGCTGCCCGTCCGCGCCAGCTCGCCGAAGCGCTGGTCGATGCCGTCACCCGCCACGGACGCGCTTCTCGAACCGGAACCGGGCCGCGTCGTCGGTGGCGTCGAGCTCGTAGTCGTCGACGACGGCGTCGAGGATCGTGGGGACGTACTCGGCGAGCGTCAGCTCGCGACGCTCGGACCAGCGCCGCTCTCCGGTCACTTCCAGCGTCTGCTCGTCCAGCACGATCGACAGGTGAAGCTCCGCCGCGGCGTCCTCGATCGACAAGAGCGGCGACGCCAGCTCCTCGACCGCGATCTTCAGATCTTCGATCTCGTCGACGTCGAAGCTCGCGGCTGCCAGTGCGGCCACGTTCAGCCGGAGCAGCTGCAGGTACTCGGTCGCGGCCGGCACGGCGACATCGACACGTGCGGCATCGGTGGCCGGCGGGACGGAGCTGACCATGGGACCGACCATACTGGGCGTCCGGTGGCGGCGCTGCCGGCCGGTGATCGACGGTTTCGCCGCAGAGCCGACAGGCAACGATGGAGTCGATGACCGTGTCGACGGCCCGATTCACCCAGCAGATCGCTGCGAGTCACCGGGAGCTCTCCGACGCTCGTCCGGCTCTGGTCGACTGGCTCCGTGACGGCGACGTGCGCATCGGCGACACCCTGGCCGACGACATCGTGGTGATCGTGACCGAGCTGGCCGCGAACGTGATCGACCACACCTCGTCGCCGTGGGTACGGGTGGACGTGTCCACCGACGCGGACCGGGTGACCGTGGAGGTGACGCACCTGGGTCCGGCCGAATCGATCCCACCGGTCCACGCCTGGGGCCGCGACGTCGAGGGTCGGCGTGGCCGGGGCCTGCGCATGGTCCGCGCCCTCGCGGACACCGTCGAGGTCCTCGGCGACGACGAGCGAGCCGCGGTCCGCTGCGCGTTGCCGGTCAGCTGATCCCGAGCGACTGCGACAGCCCCGACAGCTCGATCATGCGGGCCACCACCGGGGTGGGCGAGGACACCTGCAGCGACCCGCCCGAGGCGGCCAGTCGTCGCTGGGTCTCGAGGATGACACCGAGACCGGCGGAGGAGATGAAGGTGGTCTCCGACAGGTCCAGGACCAGGTCGGTCCCGTCGGCGACCGCCTGGAGGCGGCGGTCGAGCTGGGGGGCGGTGTGGGTGTCGAGCTCGCCGGCGAGGAGGAGCGTGCGCCCGTCGTCGGACTCGGTCACCCGGAGCTCTGCGGGCATACCTGCAAGCTACCGGACGCGCGGGAGCGACGCGAGATCAGCGGTCGCGGCAGAACGCCAGGATCGCCACGTCGTCGTCGTGCCCGTCGGTGACCATGGCGACGAGTCGGTCGACCAGCTCGTCGAGGCCGCCCCCGGCGCGCACCCGGGCCACCAGGCGGTCGAGACCGAGGTCGAGGGACTCGCCGCGGCGCTCGATCAGCCCGTCGGTGAACAACAGCAGCCCCTCCCCTGGCTCGATGGCCAGCCAGGCCGGCACGAGCGCAGCCTGGTCGACGTACCCGAGCGGAGGGGCCGGCCGCAGGTCGACCATCCGGGCGCCGCCGGCCGACAGGAGCACCGGCGGGAGGTGGCCTGCGGACCAGAGCCGGACCTCCCCGGACCGCCGATCGAGCTCGGCGGCGAGCATGGTCGCCAGCTGCCGCTCGGACTCGCAGATCCGCCCGAGGTGGGCCATGACCTCGCCGATCGGGCTCCCCCGCTCGAGCTCGACCGAGGCTCGCAGCCGGAGCCGGCCCATGAGCGCAGCTGCGTCGACCCCGCTGCCGCACACGTCGCCGACGCTGAACACCACCCGCTCCCCCGCGACCGCGACGTCGTACCAGTCACCGCCCACCCTGAGCCCCCGGGTGCCCGGCAGGTACCTGGCGATCACGGTGCAGTCCGGGGCCAGTAGGTCCTCGGCCGGGAGCAGGTCACGCTGCAGCCGCAGCGCGGTGTCACGCTGGCGCTGGTACTCGAGGAGGGCGGCCACCACGATGCCGGCGCGCTCCACATAGGTCCCGAGGCCGCTGCGGTCGAGGAACGCCTCGTGGTGCCGGTCGAGGCCCGACACCCGGATCTCGCCGCGCACCGACGCCTCCGCCAGTTCGAACGGAAGCTCCAGCACCTCGCCAGCCGCCTCGGCGTCTCCGGCGGTGATCTCCACCCGACGCCCGTCGTCGTGCACGGTCGCGGTCACCGCGCCCACGGCCGCCACCCGCCGGGCTCCAGCGGCGACCTCGGCCACGACCTCGGCCAGCCCCGCATCGGCGTCCATCGCCGATCGGAGGGTCTCGGTCAACGTGCGATCGAGCTGCTGGACGGCCCCCAGCAGGTTCGTCGCCCGGACCTGGTCGGTCACGTCCTGCTGAGTGGCCACGAAGTGGGTGATCTCCCCGCTCCGATCCCGGACCGGGTCGACGCTCCAGCTGATGATGAAGGGCACGCCATCGGCGCGGTAGTTGACCGTCTGGCCGGAGAAGCTGCGGCCGGCGCCCAGGTCGGCCCGGAGCCGATCCAGCACGGCCCGGTCGGTGAGCGGGCCCTGCATGATCCGGGGCGTGCGCCCGATCACCTCGTCGCGCCGGTGTCCGGTCATGGCGCAGTACGCCGGGTTGACGTAGACGATCTCGGGACCCGGCGGGTCCAGCTCGGACGTGGTGATGCAGGTCGCCGACCGGGTCTGCTCCAAGGCGGCCAGCATGACCTCGGGCAGGCCCATCAGCCCGTCGTGCCGGCCGGCCTCCCGCGCCCGGTCGGCGCTCACCCGGCCTCCGCCCGGGCCCGCTCGCGAGCGAGCTTCCACGACGGCGAGGATCCGAGGGCCCAGCGGAGGGCACGAACCGCGAGCCCGCCGACGGTTTCCCCACCCCTCGGTACGTCGACCCCGATCAGGTGGGCCGTCGACGGGGGCAAGGAGGCGACGGCAGCGGCGAACAGCAGCCGGTACCCCACCTTCACCGGCGTGGAGAGCGGCGGATTCCGCAGGAACTCGATCGCCCGGGCCTGGGCCTCGGTGGGCGCGATCTCCGGATGCTCGTGAATCCAGGCCCGCAGCGCCGCGGCGGTGTCGGGCAGCGGGTCGGCACCGAGCAGCGCGCCGACGCGGGCCTGCTCGCAGACGAAGCGGTCGGCCTCGGAGTCGGACAGCGGCCGGGGACCGTAGGCCTGGTATGCGGCCAGGAAGGACTCCGTGAGCGCGTTGTGGACCCAGGCGGCCAGCTCGGGCTGACCGGCGCTGTAGGGCCGGTCGCGCTCGGAGCGGCCCCGCACCGGAGCGTGCGCAGCGCGGACCACCTCGACCGCGTGCTCGACTTCCGGCATGGCGCCGTAGGTGGTCTCGGTCACGTAGTAGGAGGTGGCCGACAGCCGGCCCAACGGGTCGCTGCGGTACCGGGAGTGGTCGTCCACGCCTGCCATCACCTCGGGATGGGCGGTCTGGACCAGCAACCCGCGGATCCCGCCCACGAAGGCGGCGACGTCACCGATCACCGCCCAGGACACCGAGTCGGGGCCGAGCAGCCCCGGATCGCCGGGGTACTCCAGGGTGTGTTCGAGTGGGGTCGGACCATGGCTGAAGAGATCGGTCGTGGACGTGCGCACCGCGTCCTTCACGTCGCGCACCCGGGCCCGCGCCGGCTCGAGCAGCCCGCCCGCCTTCACCTCGGCCACGAGGCCGGGGCCGCCGCCGTCAACCACGGCCCGAGCTGATCGCAGGGTCGTCTACGGACCGATCGGCGCCGTCGGGCCGCTCGACGTAGGCGTCGAGGAGCTGGGGGATCCGGAGCTCGGGCGGGATGTTCTCCACGCCGATCACCCGGTCGATCTCCTCGTGCAGGTGCCAGATGCGTCGCTCCTGGTAGTTGATGTGGATGCCCCGCAGCGCCGGCGACTCGATCGACTCCTGCATCGGCGCCATGTTCATCATGTCCTCGTCCATGATGCGGTTGTACTGCTGGCGCCGGGCCGCCCAGTGCTCGGGGAGCTGGTCGCCGTCCCAGTCCCTGGGCGCGTAGTAGATCCACTCCAGCCGGGTGCTGGCCCGATCGAGGGGCCAGAACAGGTTGATCGGGAAGCCCACCCGCCCCAGGGGGATGATCGCGTTCGGGAACAGGCTGACCGCGGTGCTGGTGCAGTCGACCATGGCGGGGACGGTGTCGATGGTGGCGAAGCCGTCGTGGTCGAGCAGCTTCCAGTCGTCCCAGGACGCCATGCCGCTGCGGGCGCATGCCTGGGTGGAGTACGGCGTGATCATCCGGCTGTGACCGTTCGGGTAGAGGCCCATGGCCGCGCCCCGGTTGTCCAGCACGCTCACCCCGTCGTGGGAGTGGATGTGCTTGAAGTGGTAGACCTCGAGGAAGGCCTCGGCGCTGACCTTCCAGTTGCACGGCACCACCACGCTCTCCCGGTAGACCTCTCGGAGGGTCTCGCACTGGAACGGGTCGAGCATCTCGGCGGCCTTGCCCAGCCAGTCGGCGAGGGGCTGGGCGTCGGGATCCTGGTTGACGAAGATGAAGCCGCCGTGGACCTCGCAGCTCGCCCGGGGCAGGCAGCGCTCCTGCCAGTCGAGGTCGACGAAGTCACGCTCGTCGGGCACGGCCACCAGCGACCCACCGTCGACCTCGTAGGTCCACGAGTGGTACTGGCAGCGCAGCCGGCGGGCCGAGCCTCTCTCCTCTCGCACCACGGGGGCGCCCCGGTGCTGGCAGGTGTTCGAGAAGCAGCGGATCACGCCGTCGGTGCCCCGCACCACCAGGAGGGGCACGCCCAGCTTCTTGAACTGGAAGTAGTCGCCTGGGCCGGGCACATCCTCGGCCCGGCCGGCCAGCACCCAGACCTTCGGCCAGAGGTGCTCGTTCTCCAGCCGGTGGAACTCGGGGCTGATGTGGCGGCCGGTGGGGATGTCGGGGAACTTCGGGAAGCCCTCCGGAGGCGCGGTGCGCTGCCACTCGTAGGCCATGTCCTGTCGAATCCGGTCGATCAGTGCCTGGTCCATGCCTGCTCCGGGCCCGACGATACCCGCCGGGTAGGGTGCCGGCGTGAGCGAGCAGCCGCCTGGAGGAGCGGGCACCCGGCCGGATCCGCTGTGGATCCTGGACCTGTCCCAGACCCGCGCCGCGGTGGTCATCGCCGAGGTCGAGCCCCGGCATCTCCACCGGCCGACCCCCTGCGACGACTGGGACGTCCGGGACGTGATCAACAAGCTGGTGGCATCGACCCGGGTGTTCACCGCCTTCGGGCGCAGGGAGCCACCGGACCCGGCGCTGGATCTGGTCGACCCCGTCGACCTGATCGGCGACGACCCGCTGGGCGCCTACCTCGAAGCCGCCGCGCGTTGCCGGGAGGCATGGCGAGCCCCCGGGGCCCTCGACGGCAGCGCGCCGTCCACGATCGGCGAGGCCCCGGCGAAGGCGGTGCTCCACGCCCGCATCTTCGACACCACGGTGCTCACCTGGGACATCGCCACTGCGATCGGCCGCCCGCACCGCATCGACGAGGTGCAGGCGGCCTACGTCACCAGGATCGCCCGGGCCCTGGTGCCGGCGGTGCGAGCCCGGAGCGAGGCCCGCTACAAGCCGGCCGTCGAGCTACCGCCCGGTGCCGACCCGGTGGCAGAGCTGATCGCCATCACGGGACGGCATCCGGAGTGGAGCCCCGGGCCCGGCTGACCGGATCAGGCGCCGGCGCCGTCAGTCGACCGCGACCGGCGCGGTCACGCCCCGGGCTGGGTGGGCACCGGGGCGTGACCTGTTGCTGAGGGGCGGAGGGGGAAGGGCTACCCCAGCGCAACCCTGAGCCGGCCGGCTTCGCCGTTGATCCCGGCGATCTGGACCAGGTAGGTGGTGCCGGCCTCGGTGGGGAAGGTGACGGCGGCCTGGGCGGTGGTCGGGGGCCAGGCGGTGGCCAGCTCGGCGCAGGCGATCTCGGTGCCGTCGGCCAGGTGGACGCTGGCCACGGTGGCGAAGCTGGAGCCAGCGGTGTCGAGGGTGAGCGAGCCGCCGGTGCCGGTGACCGAGAACCACACGCTGCGCCCGACGGGGAAGGCCTCCTCCGAGCAGCTCGGGATGGCCTCGGCCTCGGCCGCCGCGCCCAGCGTGTGCTGCATCCGGCGATCGCCGGCGGCCAGCGGCGTGGCTGCCTCGGGCAGATCGTTGGAAGGCACGTGGTTGGGGCCGCCTTCGGGCCGGTCCTGGATCAGCAGGCGCTCGTTCAGGGTGTCGCCGACGCACTCCACCTCGAAGGTCTTGCCCTCGATGGTGATCACGCCGGAGAACTCCACGGCCTGCCACTCGGTGAAGTCGTGGCCGAACTGGAAGCGGATGGTGCCGCTGACCGGATCGCCGACCCGGGTGCCGTCGATGTCGGCCCGGGCGGTGACCGGCGCGAAGTCCGACCAGCGCCAGCCGATGCCGTCCCAGTGCATCCCGTCGGCGGTGAGCACGCTGTTGGGTCCGCCGTAGAAGAACACGCTGTACTCGAGGTCACCGGCGGCGTTGCGGCTATCGGCGTCGACGATGGTGGTCTCGCCCCAGACCTCTATGGTACGGCCCTCGGGGCCGGTGCCGTCGCACGAGATCCACGTGTTCTCGGCGTGCATCACGAAGCTGCGGGGGTCGTTCCGGCGATCGACGTAGTCGACCCAGAGGGCCTGGCAGTCGTCGCCGACGGCCACGCTGTTGTCGCCGACGACCGCGGTGCCGGCGACGGTGACCGGGGCCTGCCAGCCCTGCACCCACTGCTGGTGGTTGCCGTTGCCACTCTTGACCTTGAACCGCGCCCGTTCACCGCGGGTCAGGGTCAGGTCGACCGATGCCGGCACGGCTTCACCCTCGGGATCATCGGGGTCGACGAGCACCTGGCTGACGTGGACGGTGGTCTCGGTCCCGGTGAGGGCGATCGTCTCGATCGGGACCAGGATGGCGCCGTCCTGGTACGGCTGGGTCCCCGGTGCCCAGACGGCGATCTCCGCGTAGATCTCGGTGCCATGGTGAACGAGGATGCCCACCGTGCCCCAGTCGGCACGGGCAACGCATTGGAAGTCGGTGGCGCCCGTTCGTTGGCGCTGGACGGGATCACCCGATGCGGCTGTCGCGGGGAGCGCTATGGCCAGAAGGACGAGTGCGAGCACGATGCTGGCACGGTGGATGGATGACACGTGGACCTCCTCGGGGGCGTGGCCTCGGGTAGGGGTTTCGCTCAGCCTCCACGTGCGACCAGGAGCCGAGTTGTGAGCGGCCAGTGATCGAACCTCCGGATCCGGGTGCCCGGGGTCGAATGCGTGACCACGGCCATCGGGCAGCTTGCCGAGGTCAGCAACCGGGACCTGGTCGACCCCGTCGACCTGATCGGCGACGACCCCGACCAGGTCGCAGAGCGGATCGCCATCACGAGGCGGCATCCGGAGTGGAGCCCCGGGCCCGGCTGACAGGATCAGGCGCCCGCGCCCACCAGCCCGGGGGGATGACCGTCAGCCGACGTCGACCGGTGGCGTGGTCTCGCTGAAGCGCTCCCAGACCACCTCGTCCGGGATCGAGGCCGCCCGCTGCGACCGCTCCGGATCGCGCTGGGCCCGAACGCTGTCGGGGTGGGGATCGGTGGGCTGGGCCACCGGCTGGTCGGGGCGCTCGAACGCGGCCGGGTACTTCAACGCCTCGAGCTCGTCGTCGGTGATCCCGCACAGCCGGGTGACCTCGGGGTCGATCCAGGCTCGCTCGTCGATGCCCGAGCCGGTGCAGACCTCCAGGTTGAGGCCCTCGGGGCCGTCGAAGTAGATGGACTGGCAGAACCCGTGATCCATGGGCCCGATGACCTGCACCCCCCGGCTCCGAACCCGGTCGCGCATGGCCAGCAGGTCGTCGAAGGTGTCCACGTGGAGCGCAACGTGTTGCATGGTGCCGCCGCGGATGTCGCCGCCCGGCCCGTCGGCGTGGCTGACCCCGAACTCGACGTCCTTGCCGTTGTCCGGGTGCTGGACGAAGGCCACGTAGCTGTCGGGGGCCAGCTCCACGAAGCCGTGCCAGGCGCCGGCCACCCCGTGCATCCAGTAGAGCGCCTTCAGGGGCAGGCCGAGCACGTCGCACCAGAACTCGAGCTGGCGCTTCATGTCGGTGGTGGAGAGGGCGAGGTGGTTGACCCCCCGGGGGTGGAGCTGTGCCATGGACGGCCTCCGATCGTCACTTCCCATTGTGGCGGTATCGGTCAGCCAGGGGAACCCGTGGCGTCCCCCCCACGCAGCGGCCTCCACCAATCGGCCACCCGGGCCGCGAACCGGGCGGTGTAGGCAGCGGTCAGCTCGTCGGCGTCGGGTGGCGGATCCTGGTGGTCGGTCGGGGGGAGCGGCGAGGCCCCCGGCACCGGGTCGACGAACTCGAGGCGGATCGACTCGATGATCTGGCCGAGCAGCGGCGACGCCTCCTCGTGGTGGTCGCTGGTCTGGTGGGCGATGAACGAGCGATGGTCGTCGAAGGCCAGCAGCGTGTAGTACGTGCGCTCCTCGGCGCCGCGCCAGTACTCGTAGCGGCGCAGGCCGGGCTCGGCGGCGTGGCTGGCGTCGTACAGGCGGCGGGCCAGGGCCTCGAAGTCCGCCTCGCGGCTGGGGTTCACGGTGATGTGGGCGAGGATCGTCGTCACCGATGCGTCTCCTGGTCTCCGGGCACCGGCGGATCGTAGCGCCATACCATGCTTCCGCCAGCGGGTCGGGAGGAACGCTCATGGGAGAACGTCTGGATGGCAGGGTGGCGGTGATCACCGGCGGCGCGGCCGGCATCGGCGAGGCCACGGCCCGGCTGTTCGTCGAGCACGGCGCCCGGGTGGTGATCGCCGACCGCGACGAGGACCGGGGTCGGGCCGTCGCCGCCGAGCTCGGCGATCCGGCCCGGTTCGCGCCCACCGACGTCACCTCCGAGGCCGACGTGGAGGGCGCGGTGCGGTCGGCGGTGGACGGCTTCGGCCGTCTCGACATCATGTTCAACAACGCCGGGATCATCGGGGTGACCGGCCCCATCGGTGAGATCGGGCTCGGGGACTGGACCCACACCGTCGACGTGCTGCTCCACGGGGTGTTCCTCGGCACCAAGCACGCCGCCCGGTCGCTGGTGGCCCAGGGCGGGCCGGGCTCGATCATCTCGACGGCGAGCATCGCCGGTCTCGTCGGCGGGCTCGGCCCCCACGCCTACACGGCGGCCAAGCACGCGGTGATCGGCCTCACCAAGTCGGTGGCGAACGAGCTTGCACCGCACGGCATCCGGGTCAACGCCATCGCGCCCGGCAGCACGGCCACGCCCATGACCGCAGCCGCGTCGTTCGGCGACCCCGGCCGGACCGCCGAGACCGCCGAGCTGATGGCGGGCGCCTCGCCTCTCGGCTACGCCACCCTGCCCGAGGACATCGCCGCCGCCGCCCTCTACCTGGCCGGCGACGACGCCCGCAACGTGAGCGGCCACACCCTGGTGGTCGACGCCGGCCACACCACCGCCGGGCTGACGCCGGGACGCTTCAACCAATGAGGTCGCGGTGGCGACGTCGGCGGCCGCGGGACAACACTTGCTGATCGGAGGTCGGGACGCTGATGGAGACGTTCGACGTGGTGGTGCTGGGTTCGGGCGCGTCGGCGCTGGCCGCCGCGGCCGCAGCCCACGGTCACGGAGCCGCGCGGGTGGGGGTGTTCGAGAAGGCCGGCGTGGTCGGGGGCACCTCGGCCATGTCGGGCGGGATGATCTGGATCCCGTGCAACCACCACATGACCGCCGCCGGCATGCCGGACTCTCGTGACGACGCCCTCACCTACCTGGGGTCGCTGTCGCACGGGATGATCCTGCCCGAGCTGGCGGCGGCCTACGTGGACGTCGGTCCGGTCATGGTGCGGTGGTTCGAGGACAACACCCCGGTGGTGTTCGAGATCGTGGAGGACTTCCCCGACTACCACCCCGAGCACCCCGGCGGGCGCACCGGCGGCGGGCGATCGCTCGAGTGCCCGCTGTTCGCCTACGGCGAGCTCGGCGAGTGGGCGGACCGGGTCGCCCAGAGCCGGCAGATGTCGCGCCACGTCCTCATGAACGAGACCACCCTCGGTCGGGGCGCGACCACGACGGTCCCGCGCGAGGTCCTTGACGAGCGTGAAGCCGCCGACCTGCGGGGCTGCGGCCAGGCACTGGTGGGCCGGCTGCTCCGGGCCTGCCTCGACCGGGGGGTCGAGCTGCGCACCGGGTGCCGGGCCACCGAGCTGACGACCGCCGGCGGGCGGGTCACCGGGGTCCGCATCGACACCGACGACGGGCCGGTGGAGGTCGCCGCCCGCGGTGGCGTGATCCTGGCCACCGGCGGGTTCGAGTGGGACCGGGCCCTGGTCCGTGATTTCATACGCGGCCCGCTGGAGCGCCCGGTGTCGATCGAGACCAACACCGGCGACGGCCTCAGGATGGCGATGCGGATCGGGGCGTCGATCGGCAACATGCAGGAGGCCTGGTGGGTGCCCACCATCGACGTCCCCGACGACGACGGCGAGATGTTCGCCTGGATGGTCAACCGGGAGCGGGTGCAGCCACGCACGATCATGGTCAACCGCCACGGGAAGCGCTTCGCCAACGAGGCCGCGAACTACAACGCCTTCGGCGCCGCCTTCCACCAGCTCGACCCGGGCACCTTCGAGTACCGCAACCTGCCGGCCTGGATGCTCTTCGACCACCCGTACCTGGTGCGGTCCGGGCTCTACCGGTAC
>JBFKRY010000033.1:0-27708 GCA_041636995.1 Acidimicrobiales bacterium
ACCCCAGCGAGCCCTCGTCAGCGCGCACGGCGTCGACGACGCTGGCGATGGCGTGCACCACGTAGCTGTTCATCGGACCGCCGAAGAACGCCAGCCCGCCCGTGGCGGTCACCCGCCGGCCGGGCTGGATGCCCAGCTCGGCCATGCTGATCTGCACCACCGACGGGAAGCAGCTGTAGAGGTCGATGTGGGCCACGTCGTCGATTCCCACCCCGGCCAGCTCCAGCGCCGCGCCCCCCGTGTGGCGGATCGCCGGCGACCGGTGGAAGGTGTCCCGCTCCGAGAAGGCGAGCGTGGCGTGCCCCTCGGCTGCGGCGTGGGGAAACACCCAGCGGTCGGTCGGGACCCCGAGCGCCTCGGCCCGCTCGACCGAGCACACGACGAGGGCTCCCCCGAAGTCGACGTAGGAGTTCGCGTTCATCACCTTGGTGTAGGGCGACCCCACCATGCGGTTCCCCGGCGACGGGGTGACGATCTCCTCGGCGCTCATCGGGGTCCGCGACCAGGCATGGGGGTTCTCGGCGGCCGCCGCGCTGAAGTCGGCCCACAGCTCGCCCAGGTAGGCCAGGTGCTCGTCGACCGCGCGCCCGCTGGCGGCGCGCACCGCCGACTCGAACAGCGGGTAGACGACGCTGGGCAGCACGAACCCGAGCGAGGCCTCGTGCGCGGTCGACATCGCCACGTCGTCGCCGAAGCGCTCGGCCGGCGGCAGGTCGTAGCCGGTGCGGCCCAGATCGAGGCCCTGCCCGCGGAGCTTGTTCTTGCTGTAGACGGCCTCACCGCCCACCACGGCCACCACGTCGCTCGCGCCAGTGAGGATCCGCGCCGCGGCGTCGCTCACGCAGCTCTGGGGGATCTGGCCGCCGACCGCGGTCAGCAGCGTGTGGGCGCCCCCGGCGCCGACGGCGTCGGCGACCAGGCGGCCGGGGTCGGGATACCGCCACATCCCGCCGATCACGACCATGCGATCGATGGCCCCGAGCAGGCCCGGAGCCTTGGCGTCCCGGGCGGCCAGCCGGAGGGCCTCCACCATCAGCTCGTACTGCTCCAGGGCCCCGGTGACGTCGTCGAGCTGCTGTTTGACCTGGCCGGCACCGACGACGACCGGGGTGCGGGGGTCGAGCGGGCGGGCCACTAGCTCACCAGGTCGGCGGCGAACCGGACCAGGTCCACCGGCCCCGAGACCAGCAGGGTGTCCACCACCGACTCCTCCCACATGGACAGCTCGTCCTGGATCTTCGCCGGTGGGCCGATGAGCGAGATGGCCTCCACCATCGCGGTCGGGACCGCGGCGATGGCCTCGGCCTTGTTGCCGGCCAGGTACAGCTCCTGGATCCGCTCGCACTCGGCCTCGAAGCCCATCCGGGCGAACACGTCGTAGTGGAAGTTCTGGCCCTTGGCGCCCATGCCGCCGGCGTAGAGCGCGATCATCGGGCGCAGCATGTCGGCGCAGGCCTCGACGTCGTCGCCGGGGATGATCGACACCGTGCAGGCCACCTCGAAGTCGCCCCAGCCGTGGCGGCCCGCCTGGTCGAAGCCGGCCTGGAGGGCGGTGCGGTAGAAGTCGTCGTCCTTCGGTGCGAAGAACAAGGGCAGCCAGCCGTCGCAGATCTCGGCCGACAGGGCCACGTTCTTCGGTCCCTCGGCCGCCAGGTAGATCGGGATCTCGGTCCGCAGCGGGTGCACCGTGGACTTGAGGGGCTTGCCCAGCCCGGTCCCGCCCGGATAGGGCAGGGTGTAGTGCTCGCCCTGGAGCTCGACCGGCTCCTTGCGGGCCACGATGGCCCGCACGATGTCGACGTACTCGCGAGTCCGGGCCAGGGGCCGGGGGTAGGGCTGGCCGTACCAGCCCTCCACCACCTGGGGTCCCGAGACGCCGAGGCCCAGGATGAACCGGCCGCCGCTCAGGTGATCCATGGTGATGGCCGCCATCGCCGTGGCCGCGGGGGTGCGCGCCGACATCTGCATGATCGCGGTGCCCAGCTTGATGCGCTCGGTGGACGCCCCCCACCACGCCAGGGGGCTGAGGGCGTCGGAGCCGTAGGCCTCGGCCGTCCAGATGTGCTCGAAGCCCAGCCGCTCGCACTCGGCGATGGCCTCCTCCACCCCGGCCGGGGGCCCCGCGCTCCAGTATCCGGTCTGGTATCCGAGCTTCATCCGATCCTCCTGGCGGGCTCGGGACCAGCATGCCCCCTCGCACCCCGACGGGAGAAGTCCCCGGCCACGCCGCGGCGTCGGGGGACGTGTACCGTCGGCCGACGGCCGGGAGACGCGGGAGACCGGGATGCAGCTGCTGTTGACCAACGACGACGGGGTCCACTCCCCCGGCATCCACGCCATGGCCGTGGCCCTGCGCGACGACGGCCACCGGGTGACGATCGTGGCCCCGTCGAGCGAGCGTTCGGGCTGGGGCGCGGGGGTCGGCACCCTGCTGGACGGGGTGGAGGTCGATGTCACCACCCACCGGATCCCCGACGCCGACGACATCGAGACCTGGTCGGTCGACGGTCCCCCGGCGCTCTGCGTGCTGACCGCCATGCTCGAGGTGTTCGGGCCCCGGCCCGAGCTGGTGCTGTCGGGGATCAACGACGGCACCAACTGCGGGCGGGGGGTGCTCCAGTCCGGCACCGTCGGGGCCGCGCTCATCGCGCAGAACTTCGGGTTCTCCGCCCTGGCGATCAGCCAGAAGCACACCGACGAGCCGATGCAGTGGTCCACCGGGGCCCAGGTCGCGGTGGCCGCGACCCGCTGGCTGGGGCGGGCTCCCCGCAAGACGGTGCTCAACGTGAACGTCCCCAACCTGGAGCTGGACGACCTCGCCGGGGTCCGCTGGGCCCGCCTGGCCGCGTTCGGGACCACCAACACGACGATGGTCGGCGACGTGCCCGGCACCCTCACCGTGCGGGTGAGCCCCCGCGAGGTGGTCCTCAAGCCCGACACCGACACCGCGCTCGTCGACGAGGGCTACGTGACCGTCACCGGGCTGACGGGCATCCGCGCCGAGTCCGAGGACAGCGGCGGGGCCCCGGAGGCCATCGAGAACGAGTTGGGCTGACCGCCGCCGCCTACGATCGGGCGATGGAGCGAACGATCTTCGACGAGGAGCACCGGCTGTTCCGCGAGGGCTTCCGGCGGTTCGTGGAGAAGGAGCTGGTCCCCCACGACGAGCGCTGGCAGGAGAACGGGGTCGTCGACCGCGAGCTGTTCGCGACCGCCGGCTCCAACGGGTTCCTGGGCCTGGCCGTGCCCGAGGAATACGGGGGCGGCGGCACCACAGACTTCCGCTTCAACCAGATCATCACCGAGGAGTTCGAGATGGCGGGCGTCGGCGCCGCCGGCTCCGGCATCGGACTCCACAACGACGTCTGCCTCCCGTACTTCCTGGAGTACTGCACCGACGAGCAGCGGCGCCGTTGGCTCCCGGGCCTCTGCAGCGGCGAGCTCATCGCCGCGATCGCCATGTCGGAGCCATCGGTGGGATCCGACCTGGCCCGGCTGGCCACCACCGCCGAGCGCGACGGGGACGTCTACGTGGTCAACGGGACGAAGACCTTCATCTCCAACGGGATCAACGCCGACGTGGTCATCACCGCGGTCAAGACCGACCCCGCTGCCGGGCACCGGGGCATCACGCTGCTGATCCTGGAGCGGGGCATGGACGGCTTCGAGCGGGGCCGCAACCTCGACAAGATCGGCCGCCACAGCCAGGACACCGCCGAGCTGTTCCTCACCGACGTGCGGGTGCCCGTCGAGAACCGGTTGGGCGACCAGGACCGGGGCTTCTACTACATGATGTTCAACCTGCCCCAGGAGCGGCTCAACATCGCCGTCGCTGCGGTGGCTGCGAGCCAGCACGCCTTCGACCTCACGCTCGACTACGTGACCGAGCGCCAGGCGTTCGGCCAGCCCATCGGCAGCTTCCAGCACAACAAGTTCGAGATGGCCGAGATGGCCACCGAGCTGCAGATCGCCTGGACCTTCGTGGACGCCTGCGTGGTGGCCCACAACGACGGCCAGCTGACCGCCGAGGAGGCGGCCATGGCCAAGTGGTGGACCACCGAGCTGCAGAAGCGGGTGAACGACCGCTGCCTGCAGCTCCACGGCGGCTACGGCTACATGGACGAGTACCCCATCTCCCGGCTGTGGCGCGACGGGCGGGTGCAGTCGATCTATGGCGGCACCACCGAGATCATGAAGGAGATCATCGGCCGGTCGCTGGGGCTCTGAGGCAGGCGAGCCGCCCGCCCCAGCGACCACCGTGCCGTCAGTCCCGGGAGTCCGGGCCCAGCGCCGCAGCTGCCCGAGCGGCAGCCTCGACGCGCTCGACATACCCCGGCCACCAGTCCGCGTCCACCTCGGGCAGATTCTCGACGCCAGGCCGATGGCCGACCGCGCCGTCGATCTGCTCGCGGAGGATGTCGGCATGGCCGACGTGGCGGTTGGTCTCCGCGATCATGTGAACGAGGATCCAGTGCAGGGTCACCGGGTTGACGTCGTCGGGCCACCACGTCACGGTTCCGGCGTCGTCGAGCGCCAGGGCGCCGATGGTGGCGTCGGCGTGGGCCGTGGCGCGCCGATAGAGGGCGATGATCTGGTCGCTGGTCTCGTCGGCCGTGGCGTACATGTCCTCGTTCGGTTCCTCGTCGCGTCCGTCCCACGGGAACCGCTCGCCGTGGGGCCGCCCGAAGGTGTCGCCGAAGTAGCCGAGCTCGACCACGGCGAGATGCTTCACGAGGCCGAGCAGGTTCGTGCCCGACTGCGTGAGCGGCCGCCTGGCGTGGTATTCCGACACCCCGTCGAGCTTCCACAACAGCGCCTCGCGCGCCATACGCAGGTAGCGGTGCAGGGTCTCCTTGGCATCGACGCCTTCCATCGACGGAGTATGGCAGCTCTGCCGGGCAGGCGATCCTGGGTGCCTGCCCCGAATCGGGCGCGGCCATCGTGACCGCTCGCCGGCCGGCCCTCGGTCCCCGACCGGACCCCCGGGAACCGCAGCGCGCCGACGACCGTCGGACCGACCGATGAGCGCAATGAAGACCCTCGCGTCCCTGGTGTTCCTCGCCCTGGTCGTCGCCGCCTGCGGCAACGAGACCTCTTCGCCCCCGACTTCGGGCGCCGCACCCTCCCCCACCCCCATCTCGACCGCGCCTCCGCCGGCGCAGCAGGAGCCCGGCGGCGCAGCGCTGCCGGTGAGCGCCGGCGTCGGGAGGGCCGATCCGGATCCCGGTGCGCCCGTCGACGCCATGGTGGCCGGCCTGAACGACGCCGGCTTCGAGCTGCTCCGCCGGCTGCCGCCGAGCGACAACGTGGTGTTCGGCCCCACCAGCATCGGGCACGCCCTGCTGATGGCGGCTGCAGCCGGCGACGAGCCGACCGGGGCCGCCATCGAGGAGGCCCTCGGGCTCCCCGAGGGGGCACACGACGCCTGGAACGCGATCGACCTGGCGATCGCGGGGTCGCAGTCGGATCAGGTGACGGTCACCATCGCCGACCGGATCTGGCCCCGCACCGGGCTGGCGCCGGACCAGGACTGGGTCGACCTGCTCGCCTCCCGGCACGGCGCCGACGTGGTGCCCCTCGACTTCGTGAACGACGGCGAGGGCAGCCGGCGGGCGATCAACGACTGGGTCGGCGACCGCACCGACGGGCTGATCCCCGAGCTGCTCCCCGAAGGCTTCATCCAGCCCACCACGGTGCTCGTGCTCACCGACGCGATGTACTTCGCCGCCGACTGGGCCACCCCCTTCGGCAAGTACGGCCCGGTCCCGGGGACGTTCACCACCCTGGACGGCACCGAGGTGGAGGTGTCGTTCATGCAGGAGCTCGAGCTCGCCGATCGTCGGGGCGTCGGCGACGGCTTCGTGGGCGCCGAGATCCCCTACGCCGGTGACGAGTACTCGATGCTGGTCCTGGTGCCCGAGCCCGGCCGATACGAGGAGCTGATCGAGCGGCTCGACCAGCAACTGCTCGACGAGATCGACGCCAGCTTCACCACGGGCCCCTACGAGCTGCTCCTGCCGAAGTGGGATGACGACTTCCAGGTCGACCTGATCGACTGGCTCACCGAGCTCGGCGCGGCCCCGGGTCGGTACCCGGCCATCGCACCCGACGCCTTCCTGAGCGGCGCTGTCCACGCGGCCGACATCGCCGTCGACGAGCAGGGCACGGTCGCAGCTGCGGCCACCGCGCTCGGCTTCGAGGAGTCGGGGCCGCCCGAGCCCGAGCTCACCGTCGCCGCTGACAAGCCGTTCGTGTACCTCATCCGGCACCGGCCCACCGGGCTGGTGCTCTTCGCCGGCCACGTGACCGACCCCGGCTGACCTGCCGCAGCCAGGCCAGCTCGCTCGCTACCATGCGCCCGGTGTCGCGGATCATCTGGGCGCTGACGGCCCTGGTGGTCGTCGCGGTGCCGGTCGCAGTCCGGTCGGAGGGCCAGCCTCGAGCTGGGCCCGACCCGGAGCGGACGGGCGCCGTGAACGTCGCCACCGGACCCATCGGCGGGCTCGATCGAGTCCGCCCCGCGGCCGGCGGTGTCGAGGTGGTGGGCTGGGCTGCCAGGACCGACGGTGGCGCCCGAGCCCCCAGGGTGGAGATCTCCGCCCACGGCGAGCTGCTGTCGACTCTCCGCCCGAGATCGGATCGACTCGATTTGGAGGCCGCGTACGGCGAGGCCGCGGGATCCGCCGGTTTCTCGCACGTGGTCGCGGTGCCGGCGGGGGCCCACACGGTGTGCGCAGATGCCATCGCGTCGGGCTCGCAGGCACGCATCCGTCTTGGCTGCGCGGCCGCCGACCCTGACGCCGCAGCGGCCTGGCGCGAGGCGCTCGACAGCCTCCTGGCCGCGCTGGGCCGGGAGGCCGAGGAGCGGCTGGCGGGCGTCGAGGTGGCGCTGGCGGTGATCCCGTTCGACACCGGGGTCACGTCGAGCTGGCGGGGACGGCGCCTGTTCATCTCCGCATCGGCCCCGAAGGCCTGGTGGGCGGCGGCGGCGCTGGCTGCGGGGGAGGCGGAAGCTGCATCCGAGCTGGCTCCGGCGGTGTTCCGCCACAGCTCCGACGCCGCTGCCGGTGGGCTGATCGACCTGGCCGGCGGGATCGACGCGGTGAACGACTTCACCCTCTCGATCGGCATGGAGGACACCGCGGCAATCAAGTGGGGCCACGGCGGGTCGCACCGCCGCTCCCGCCAGTACCCCGGCCCGCTGAACGGCAGCAACCACGTCGACGCCACCGACGCCGTCGGCTTCTACTACGCGCTCGGCACCAACCAGGTGCTCGATCCGGCCACCACCCGACGGCTGGCCCGCTGGCTGCGCTGGACACCTCGCCACGCCGGCGTCGGCGACGCCGAGGCGTCGACCATCCCCCACCCGCTCCCGCCAGATGTGCAGGAGCGGGTGGAGCAGAAGGCCGGCTGGCTGCGACCGTGGGAGTACTCGGTGCCCGGCCACCTGCTGGGAGCCGGGATCGTCCACCCTGCCAACGGGGGCCCGTCGTACGCGGTGGCGATCATGGCAGCCGGGGGCAGTCACGCCTCCTTCCGAGCGCTCATCCCGTTCTTCCGGTCGGCGTCGTGCCGGATCTACCGGCACGTGGCCGGCGACGACGACTGGACCTGTCCCGGCTGGTAGCTGCGGTTCACTCGGTGAAGAAGCCGCCGTCGGGATGGAGAATCTCGCCGGTGAAGTACGACGACTCGTCGCTGCAGAGGAACAGGGCGGCGTCGGCGATCTCCTCGGGTGTTCCTCGGCGGCCCATGGGGATCATGCCGAAAAGCGGGTGCTGATCGGTCTCACGCGGGATCAGCTCGATGACCGCGGTCATGTGGGTGTCGATGAAGCCGGGCCCGATGCTGTTGACCCGGATGCCGGTGGTGCCGAGCATGCGGGCGGCCTTCTTGGTGAGCATCCAGACCGCGGCCTTCGAGGCGGTGTAGGCGAGCGGCCCGGCATCGGGGTGCTTGGCCGCGACGCTGGCGATGGTCACCACGCTGCCGCCCTGGCCCTGCTCGAGCATGGCGCGCACCGCGGCCTGCATGCTCAACAACGTGCCCTTGAGGTTGACCTCCATGACCCGGTCGAAGTCCTCGACGTCGGTCTCCACCAGGTCCCATCCCGGGCGTTCGAGGTACTCGAGCCTGCCCTGCAGTCGCTCCACGTCCGCGTCGAGATCGCCCGAGACGTACCGGCCATGGCTGATGCCGGCCGCGGTGACCAGGGCGTCGAGCCGCCCGAAGCTCTCGATCGCCAGGCCGACCATCGCCGCATTGTCGTCGACCGAGGTGACGTCCACGGCGAGCGACCGGGCCCGTCCACCGGCGTCGCCGACCATCGCCGCGGTCTCGGCCGCCCGGTCCTCCTGGATGTCGGCGGCCACCACGGCCGCACCCTCCTGGGCGAGCCGGATGCAGCACGCCCGGCCGATCCCGTTCCCACCGCCGGTCACGACGGCGACCCGCTGATGCATCCGGGGTGTCCGGTCCACCGACCCAGGATGACACAGGTCCGGGCCCCCGGTTCCCGGGGCCGGCCACCCAGGGTGATCGGCCGCCGCGACGGGTGGTGACGGGGTGACCGCAACGGCTCAGGCACTGGGCTGTCCGACCTGCGAGACTGCATCTGTCGGCACCGGAACGGTGCGATAGCGTCGAACGATGGAGGAGGCAGATCGGACATGACTGAGGTCCTCACCGGGCAGCAGCTGCGGGACATTGCCGAGGCGTGCCTCGACGAGCGCCGGCCCGACCGGGAGCGGCTGCGAAGCGTGATAGGCCGGGCCGCGCACCGGATCGACGAGCTGATCGACAAGGTGGAGAACCTCCGTCAGGAGCAGGAACACACCCGCAGCGAAGCGGCGTTGATGATGCTCGAGGACGCCCGTGAGGCCGCGGACAAGACCCTGGCCCGGGTCCACGAGATGGAGCGGGAAGCCGGCGCCGCGCTCGACCACGCCCGCACCGCCGCCGACGCCGAGGTGGTCACCATCATCGATGAGGCCCGCGCCGAGGCCGACGAGATCGTGGCTGCGGCCCGCCGAAAGGCGATGCAGATCGACCAGGGGTGCCGCCGGTTGGTCGAGCGGGCCGAGTTCCTCGATGCCGCCTACCGGGAGCGGGTGGACGAGATACGGGCCGAGCTGAGCCGGACCCTGAAGCTCATGGACCGCTTCGACGAGCTGCCCATCGCCGACGATCGCGACGAGCTCGACACCGATGCCGTCCGGGAGCTGATCGGCGACATGGTCGGGCTCGAGAACGACGCCGAACCGGACGCCGGGCTGGGCGCCGAGCCGGACGCCGGGCTGGGCGCCGAGCCGGACGCCGGGCCGGACGCCGGGCTGGGCGCCGGGCCGGGAGCCGGGCTGGGCGCCGGGCCGGGAGACGGGCTGGGCGCCGAGCAGACCGACGAGCTCGTCGAGGTCGACGAGAGCGCGACCACGCGCTGAGCCACGACCCGGGGAGCCTGTGGCGACCGGGCGGTGGCGAGGCGCGGGACCGGGCCTTGTAGGGTGCCGGTGGCATGAGCGACGAGAAGGCCGTCGGCGAGGCCCTGGCGCAGGTCCTGGAGCCGGTGCTGGGGCCGGTCACGATCGAGGCGTTGACCCGGCTCACGGCTGGCGCCAACCGGGAGACCTGGCAGTTCGACGCGGTCGGCGACGGTGGCACCGTCCACGAGCTGATCCTCCAGCGCGACCGGGCCGGTGTCGACCGGGCCATCGGCGCCTGTGCCCGGGAGGCCGAGGTGCTCCGACGGGCCGCAGCCCACGACGTGCCCGTGGCCGAGGTGGTCGTGAGCGGCGAGGCCCCCAACCCGCTGGAGCGCAGCTTCACCGTCAACCGCCGCATCCCGGGGGAGACCATCGCCCGCCGGCTCCTGCGCGACGAGGAGTGGGCCGGCGCCCGGGCCCGGTTCGTCGAGGACTGCGCCCGGGCACTGGCGAGGATCCACGGCATCGAGCCCGAGAAGCTGGCGGGCCTGGATCTGCCCGATGTCGCCGATGCCCTCATCCTCCTCGAAGCCACCTACCTGGCGCTCGACGACCCCCACCCCGCGTTCGACCTGGGGTTCCGCTGGCTCGAGCAGCACCGGCCCGAGCCGCTGCCCCGCTCGCTCGTGCACGGCGACTTCCGGCTCGGCAACCTGATCCTCGACCACCAGGGGCTGGCGGCCGCGCTCGACTGGGAGATCACCCACATCGGGGATCCGGGCGAGGATCTCGGGTGGCTGTGCGTGCGGGCCTGGCGCTTCGGGGGTCCCCGGCCGGTCGGCGGCATCGGCGAGCGCGAGGATCTGCTGGAGGCCTACGAGCACGCGAGCGGGCTGGCCGTCCCGCCCGACAGCCTGCGCTGGTGGGAGATCTTCGGGACCCTGCGCTGGGGGATCATCTGCCTGCAGCTCGGCGGCGACTTCCGGTGCGGGCGGACGACCTCGGTGGAGATGGCCACCATCGGGCGCCGGGTGGCGGAGAACGAGTACGACCTGCTGGAGCTGCTGCCGTGACCAGCGCCGACATGAGCGACTGGGCCCTGCCCGACCGTCGCAACCACCCCTACGACGAGCCCGACGCGGTGGCCTTGATCGCGGCGGTGCGTCACTACCTGCACGACGACCTCCTCCCTCGCACCGAGGGTCCGGACCGGTGGGTGCTGCGGGTGGCGGCGAACGCGCTGGCGATCGCCGAGCGGGAAGTGACGCTGGGCCCGGAGCATCGGGGCGCCCATGCCGAGCGACTCGCCCGGCTCGGGGTCGGGAGCGACCGGGAGCTGGCCGAGGCCATCCGCGCCGGGGCCTTCGACGACCGCTGGGACGAGGTCGCGTCGGCTGTACGCGCCAGCGTGGCCGACAGCCTGGCCGTCGCCGACCCCGATCACGCCACCGCGTGAGCCGGCGGGGCGCTCGCCGTTTTTTCGCACCCGGCCCCCTCCAGCTAGGGTTCCCATGGACGCCGGAGGGGCCTTTCAGGAAGGAGCGGCGGTGACTGAGAGCATCACAAGCAGCGACGAGCTGCGACAGTTCGCGACCGAGAACGACGGTCGCCGCAAGATCGACGTGGAGGCGTGTCTCGACCTCCACCGGCGCGCCGCGAACCAGATCGACCTGCTCGCCAGGCACGTGAGCGAGCTGCGGGGCCAGCTCGAGGCCGCCACCGCCGCGGGGACCCCGCAGCCATCGTCGAACGAGGACGCTGCGCAGGCGGCGCTGCTCGTGCTGCAGCGGGCCCAGGCCACCGCCGATCAGACCATCGCCGAGGCCAGCCGGGTCCGCGCCGAGGCCGAGGCGATCCGCCAGCAGGCCGACGGCGAGGCCCGGGCCCGAGCCGACGCCGCGCTCGACGAGGCCCGCGTCGAGGCCCAGCACATCGTCGACGCAGCCCGCATCCAGGCCGCAGAGATCACCAATGCCAACGCCCAGGCCGCCGAGCGCGTCGCCGAGGCCGAGCAGCGCTTCCGCGACCGGATCCGGATGCTGCGAGCCGACGCGGAGTCCCTGGTGGACCTCACCCGGGAGCTGGAGGAGGGCACCGCGGCCGCGACGGACGAGCCAGCGGCGGACGAGCCCCAGGTCGCGCCGACCCAGCCGAAGGCCCAGGAGCCCGCGCCGGCCAGCCTGGCGACGCCGCCGGACCGAAGCGCCGAGGCCGGCGAGCAGCAGGCGCCAGCGCTCGCCACCGAGCCCCTGCCGCCTCCGCCGCCCCCGCCGCCCGAGCCCGCGGCCGCCGCGCCCACGGCCTCTGCGTCCACGGCCGCCGCCCCCGAAGCGGCCGCTCCCGACATCCAGTTCCTGCCCCCGCCGCCGCCCAAGGAGCTCTACGAGCTCAGCGAGCACGAGCTCGAAGAGGCGCTCGAGGGCCGGTCCATCGACGACGAGCTCTTCGGAGACGACGTGGTGATCGACCTGCGCGATGAGCCGACGCCGTCGGCGCGGGGCGGCTCCTACGACGTCCAGGGCCGCGACTGACCCGCCCCGAACAATGCAGACGGGCGGGAGCACGGGGCCGGTAGGGTCCAGCAGATGGTAGAGATCGCGGTCATCGGCGCCGGCTACGTGGGTCTGACCTGCGCTGCCGGCCTCGCGTCGCTCGGGCACAACGTGGCGTGCGCCGACATCGACGCGGACCGGATCGCCGGTCTCCAGCAGGGCCGGCTCCCGATCCACGAGCCGGGCATGGCCGAGCTGGTGCAGCGTGAGCTCCGCACCGGCCGGCTCGACTTCCTGGTCGGGGCGGCTGAGGCCAGCGCCCGCGCCGAGCTGCACTTCATGTGTCTGCCCACACCGCAGGGACCCGACGGGGCCGCCGACCTGACGTACCTGCTGGGCGCAGTCGCCGAGATCGCCCCCGTGCTGGCCCCGGGATCGGTCGTGGTGAACAAGTCGACGGTGCCCGTCGGCACCGCGAAGCTCGTCGCCACCACCATCGGGCGCGACGACGTGGCGGTGGTCTCGCATCCCGAGTTCCTGCGGGAAGGCAGCGCCCTGGCCGACTTCCTCGCCCCGGACCGGATCGTCGTCGGTGGTGCCGACCAGGATGCCGCGCGCCGGGTGGCCAAGCTCTACGCGGAGATCGGCGCGCCGGTGCTGCAGACCGACGCCGAGTCCGCCGAGCTCATCAAGTACGCGTCGAACGCCTTCCTGGCCACCAAGCTCACCTTCGTCAACGAGATGGCCGAGGTGTGCGAGCAGGTCGGCGCCGACATCGACGACGTGATGCTGGGCATGGGCTACGACAAGCGCATCGGGACCGCGTACCTGCAACCGGGCCCGGGCTGGGGTGGCTCGTGCTTCCCGAAGGACACCGAGGCTCTCCTGCACATCGCGGCCTCGGCCCAGGTGGAGTTCGACTTCCTGCGCAACGTCATCGCCCTCAACGGGCGCCACCTGGCCCGGGTCGCGGGCAAGGTCACGGCGATGCTCGATGGCGACGTGCGGGGCAAGCGTGTCGCCGCGTGGGGCCTCACGTTCAAGGCCGGCACCGACGACCTGCGTGAGTCGCCGGCGATCGCGGTGCTGCGCCTGCTGGCCGAGGGGGGTGCCGACATCGTGGCCTACGACCCGGCCGTGACCGGGCCGCCGGAACGGCTGCCGCACGTCACCATCGCGACGAATCCGCTCGAGGCCGCCCTCGACGCCGAGTGCCTGGTGGTGCTCACCGAGTGGCCCGAGCTGGCTGCGGTCGACCTGGACGAGCTGGCCGCAGCGATGCGCCGTCACCGGGTGGTGGACGCGCGGAACCTGCTCGATCGGGACGCCCTCGTCGCCCGGGGCTTCCACCACGCGGGCGTGGGCCGGTAGCGGGCCCCCTCAGACCGGCTCGACCGCCGGAGCCCGGCTGCGGAGCTCCCGGTCACGATGGCGTTGGGCCCACAACAGCGCGGACCACCCGAAGCCGGCCAGGGCCACCTCGCCGACCACGGTGCCGATCACCGCTCCCTCCCAGCCCATGTCCGGGATCAGCAGCAGGTAGATGCCCATGCTGATCGACGCCGAACCGACCAGCACCCAGAGCCGGAGCCCGAGGCGGGCCAGCCCGAGGAGCCCGTTCATGGGTGGCCCCGCCATGGCCCGCAGCGGGAGCCACAGCGTGAGCCAGCGGGTCATCTCCACCGAGCTGCCGAACTCGCTGCCCACGATGAGCTCGATCTGGGGGGCCAGGATCCAGACGATGCCGACGATGGGCAGGATCACCGCCAGCGACCACAGGCTGTACAGGAACGATCGGCGCACGTGCTCGCCCAGACGGCTGTCGTCGGGCTCGAGGAACCGGTGGAAGACGGCCACGTCCATGGCCTTCAGCGGGGTCTGGGCCAAGCTCGCGATCTTGAACGCGGCGCCGTAGAGGCCGGCCTCCTCCTGGAGGCCGGCGCCGTTGAGGACCACCTTGTCGCCGTTGTTCTGGAAGTCGCTGACGAACATCGGCGCCCCCAGAGCTCCTGCCACCCGCACATCGCGTCCCTCGATGCGGGTGGGTCGGGCATGGATGCCGAGAGCGGGCAGCGCAGACAGGAGGGAACCGGCGAGCACCGCGCCGGTGGCGATCAGCCAAGCGATCCCGAGGCGCTCGACGGTCAGCAGCCCCAGCCCGAACAGCGCTGCCAACCCGGCGAAGCGCACCACCAGCATGGTCAGCTCGAGCCTGACGGCGGGTGGGACGCCGCGGCGGGCCCGGATGCCTGCGGCGATGACCCGCACCGAGGGCACCAGCACCAGCTCGCCGAAGGCGACGGTGACGATGGCGGTCAAGGTGAGGTCGGTCAGGATCAACGAGGCCACCACCGAGGCCACGACGGTGGCGGCGGTGCCGCCGACGGCCACGACCGTGAGGAAGGTTCCCACGACGGGCTGGACCGGTCGTTGCTCCTGGAAGCAGTACTGCAGGGTGGACAGCGCGCAGGCGGCGCCGATGGCGCTGATCGGGGCCAGGATGGCGAAGAGGCCGACGTACTCGCCGTAGCCTTCCGGCTTCAGCTCGCGGCCGAGCATGAGGAACGACGCGGTCACGGTGATGATGGCGCAGGCCTCGTAGGTGAGAGTCCAGACCGAGTCGTGCGCGACGTCGACGACCACCCGCGGGAGGCGGTCACGTAGCGACTTCACCCACACCTCCACAGGCCACGTCCGTCCTCCTGGGCCACGATGTTACCGGCCACCTCCGGCCCGATCCCCGCCCGGCCGGCGACCGAGCGCGCTCGATCTGCCCATCGGCAACGGCGCCAGGCCCTTGATGGTTCCCGGGCAGGCCCGAGCCTCGCTGGGGCATGATGACCACCATGACGTCTGCCGCCACCGACGCCCACGTGGCCATCCATCAGCTGGTCCATCGCTACGCCGACGCCGTGATCCACCGCAACGGCGCCCAGTGGACATCCACCTGGGCCCCCGACGCCGAGTGGGATCTCGGCCACGGCCGGCTGGTGCAGGGCATCGATGCCATCTCCGAGCTGTGGCACAACGCCATGGCCGGCTTCGAGGCCACCGTCCAGACGGTGCTCAGTGGCGAGACCCACCTCGCCGACGACGGGGAGACGGCCACCGGTCGCTGGTACATCCAGGAGCACGTCCGGCGCGCCGACGGCACGACGGGTATCTTGCTGGCGCACTACGACGACGCCTACCGCAAGGTCGACGGCAGCTGGCGCTTCGCCAGACGTTTCCTCCAGCCGCACTACGCCGGCCCCCAGGACCTGTCTGCCCCGTTCTTGTGCTCGGCCGAGAAGCTGCGGGAGCGCGGCGTGGAGGGAGTGGACGTATGAAAGTGGACGGCGGGCTCGGGCTCACCCCCGACATCGACAAGATCGCCGCCAACGCGCGATCGCAGGAGGCTGCGGGCTACGACGGGGTGTGGACCGCAGAGACCAGCCACGACCCGTTCCTGCCACTGGTGGTGGCCGCTGCGAACACCAGCCACCTCGAGCTGGGAACCAGCATCGCGGTCGCCTTCGCTCGCAACCCCATGCTGCTGGCGAACATCGGCTGGGATCTGCAGGCGATGAGCAAGGGGCGCTTCAACCTCGGGCTCGGCAGCCAGATCAAGCCTCACATCGTCAAACGGTTCTCGATGGAGTGGTCGAGCCCGGCCGCCCGCATGCGGGAGCTGATCTCGGCCATCCGGGCCATCTGGCGCACCTGGCAGACAGGCGAGAAGCTCGACTTCCGCGGCGACTTCTACACCCACACCCTGATGACCCCGTTCTTCACCCCGGACCAGTCCGACCTGGGCGACTTCGGCGTCCCGAAGATCTGGCTCGCCGGAGTGGGCGAGCTCATGACCCAGGCCGCCGGCGAGGTCTGCGACGGGTTCATCGCCCACGGGTTCACCACCGAGCGCTACCTGCGAGAGGTGACGATCCCGAACCTCGCGAAGGGACGGGCCCGGGCCGGCAAGTCGATGGAGGGGTTCGAGATCTCGGGACCCCTCTTCGTGGTCACCGGTCACGACGAGGAGGAGATGCAGGCCGCCGAGGACGCGACCAGACAGCAGATCGCCTTCTACGGGTCGACCCCGGCGTACAAGGGAGTGCTCGAGCTGCACGGCTGGGACGGCCTGCAGGAGCAGCTCAACGCCCTGTCGAAGGCCGGCGAGTGGGTGGAGATGGGCCGGCTGATCGACGACGAGATCCTCGGGACCTTCGCGGTGGTGGCCGAGCCCGACCGGGTGGCCGCCGAGCTGAAGGCTCGCTACGGCGACATCATCAGCCGAATCAGCTTCTACGCCCCGGGCCAGTCCGACCCGGCCCGGTGGCGCACGGTCATGGAGGATCTCCGCGGCGGCGCCTGACCGCGGTCAGGACACGTCCCGGCGCGCGAGCACCTCGGCGATGCAGGCGTCGGCGTCGGCGGCCACGGTCGCCCAGGTGTAGCGCTCCCGGGCCAGGGCCCTGGCGTGGTCGCGCATCGACGTCCACCGGGTCCGGTCGGCCAGCAGCCCGCAGACGGCGGCCGCCTGGCCGGCCGGATCGTCGGCCAGCTCGAGGTGCCGGCCCGGCTCGGCAGCGATGCTCTCGGCACCGATCGACGTGGTCACCGTCGGGACGCCCCGCATCAGGGCCTCCACCACCTTGAGCTTCATGCCGCTGCCGAAGCGCAGCGGGGCCACGAACACCCGGGCTCGCGACAGGTAGATCTCGGGATCGTCGACGAAGCCGACCGCCTCCACCCCCGGGAGGGCCTCGACTCGCACCCGCACGTCCGGCGGTGGGGCCTTCCCGCCGATCACGAAACGGGCACCGGGACGACGCTCGACGACCGACGGCCACACCTCGTCGAGGAACCAGACCAGCCCGTCGGCGTTGGCCTCCCAGCTCAGGGTCCCGAGGAAGAACACCAGCTCCTCGGTCTGGTCCCACTCGACGTCGGGGAGGGACGCCACCGCGTCGTCGCCGATGTGATAGGTCCGGTGGAAGCTGGCGCGGTCGGCGCCGATCTCCTCGAGCGCCGCTCGGTCGTCGGGCGCGGCGAGGACGGCGGCCACCCCGTTGCAGTAGCGGCGCTCCCGCGCCGCGATGCGCCGGCTCTCGAAGTGGGCCGCGAGCCGGACCACGGGCGAGCCGGGCACCCCGCCGTAGCGCCTCCACAGCAGGTGCTCGGCGTTGTGCGAGTGGTACACCGTCCGGGGCCAGAGCCGTTCCGGCACGTACTGCACGGTCTCCAGGTGGTCCGCGATCACCACGTCGGCCCGGTCGAGCAGCGGCCGCGCCTGCGCCGCCAGCTCGTCCGACCAGGTCCGGTACTCGTTCAGGGTCCGCCGGCGGAGCAGGCTGCGCGCCAGGTTGACCGGCCCCCGCCCGACGTCCACCGGGTGGGTCACCACCTGGTCGAGGGGCAGGGCGGAGCGGAGGCCGTCGAGCTGGGCCGCGTCGTCGCCCTTGAGCACGCTGACCAGACCGACCCGATGCTGGCGGCACAGGTGCTCGAGCAGGAAGAACGTCTTGATCTTGCCGCCCCCGGTGGGTGGGTAGGGCAGGTCGGGGGTGACGATCACCAGGTCGGCCATCGGCGGGGCAGCCCGTCAGGTGGTGGCGCCGACGGGGCCCGGCGGCCCGTCCAGGTCGATGTCGAGCCGATGGGTGATGTCGCCTGCCAGCTGGTCGCGAGCGTCGCGCCGGCGCCGCTCGTCCTGGGTGACCTTCGAGAGCAACACCCTCGAGAGGACGAGCGGTCCCAGCCAGTCGGCGGTGAAGACCGGCTCGACGATCCCCACCAGCTGCTGCAGCATCAGGAAGATGAACGCCCAGGTGGCCACCGCGTGCGTGCGCAGGTGCCGGAGCGCGGCGGCGAAGGTCGACATGTACAGCACCAGGAACAGCATCAGCCCCGGGAGGCCGACCCCGAGCGCCAGGTCGAGGGCGCCGTTGTGGGCACTGGAGGCGCTGAAGCCGATCTCACGGGTGAGCTCGCCCGTCTCGAAGCTGGTCCCGTCGAACAGCGCGGCGTAGCCGTAGCCGAGCCACGGCTCGGCGTCGACGAAGTCGAGCGATGCCGACCAGATCTCGGTCCGCCCGCTGAAGGTCAGGTCGCGGCCGAGGGCGTTCACCACCCAGGCCGCCGACGCGTAGACCCCGATGATGGCGCCGATGCCGACGAGGATCGAGACGAATACGAAGGTTGCGCTCCAGTCCTGGCCCACCTTGTGGTACCGCCGCACCCACCAGACCAGCATCCACACCACCACCATCGCCGCCAGCGACGCCGCGGACGACGACCAGATGATGAACACCATCGAGGTGATGATCCCGGCCCAGCGGGTCACGACGGTGGTGTCGAGCAGGAGCAGGGTGAGCAGGGCGATGACCGAGAACCGGCCGAACTGGTTCTTGGTGAAGAACCAGGCCTCCCAGGCATCCTCGGGCTGGTCGACGACGACCGTGACCCGGGTCTCGGGATCGGTCACGAGCGCGAACGCCGAGACCACCAGGACCAGCTTCATTCCCCGCACGAACCACTTGACGGTCTCCTCGACGGGCAGGATGCCTGCGACCAGGATCACCCCGAGCACCGGGCCCAGCTCCTCACGCAGGAAGAACAGGGTGCGGCTGGGCTCGATCGACCAGAGGTACGACAGGCACATCCAGCAGACGAGCAGGAACGTGCTGATCGACACCTGGATGCGCAACAGCGCCGCTCGGGGCGCCACCGCGGCCGCCCCGAGTGCCGGCAGCAGGAACGCCAGCCTGGGGACGATGGGGTTGCCGAGCAGGGCCCCGAACAGGCCCAGCGGCGCCAGCACCATGAAGATCCGGCAGGCGAGCAGGCACAGCGGGCCCAGCTCGTCGAGCTGGGCCCGGGATGTCCCCCCGATGGTGAGCGGGTCCCGGTGAGCGGCCGGTGCGGCGTAGGCGCGAGTCGAGTGTCGAGTGGTCACGGGGCGGCGCCGGCATCGGGCCGACTCGGTCCCATCGTAGCTTTCGGGCCGTCGTTGACGGCTGCCACGCGATTTTCGCCGGGCGGGTCACAACTGCTCCCCTCGTTGCCGATGGAGAGCAGCGACCACCGGGGTCGGCGGACCCCTCGCTAGCATGTGCCCTCGATTCCTTCACGCGCACCCGGGCGGCAGCGCTGCCGGTGAGGGGGTTCGCCCGACCAGTCGGCCGCACGGAGAACCGAAGAGACCCACCGCATGGAGCTGTCATTCGTCATCAAAGCGCTGCAGCGCCGGTGGTGGGTCATCGTGCTCTTCTCGTTGCTGGGTGCGATCCCGGGGTCGCTGCTCGACCGCGGTGACCAGCAGGAGTTCCAGAGCGACGCGGTCCTGCTGGTCTCGCCCCCCACGACCAGCCAGACAAACGCCTTCTTCGGCGACCCCGACCGCTACGTCCAGAGCCAGCTGAACGTGCTGCGGAGCCTGTCGCTTGCGTCCCGGGTGGCGGAGCAGCTGGGGGCCGAGCCCGACAGCGGCATCGCCCGGTTCACCACGTTCCGCCAGATCAACGACACCGACGTGGTCATCGTCAGCACCACGCACGCCGAGGGCGAGCTGGCCAAGAGCATCACCCAAGCCTTCGTCGACACCTACATCGCCAGCCAGCGCGAGAGCGCCCAGGCAGTCCAGGCCGACGACATCGAGGCGTTCAACTCCCGGATCGCCGCTATCGAGGAGGAGCTGGCGGCGGCCAACGAGGCCATCGCCGAGGCCGCTCGCCCCTACCTCAGCTTCGGTGACGGCGCGGTCCCGAACATCGACGTGATCGCCCCCGCCGACGCCGCCAACCGCCAGCTGCTCATCGACGAGCTGAACCTGGTCCAGACGGCCAAGAACGACTTCGAGCTGCTGGCCAGGCTCCGGGTCAACACCGAGATCGTCCAGAACGCGAGCGATCCGTTCCCGGTGGAGAGCTCCAGCAGCGTCCTGATCATCGGCGGCTACCTCTTCGGCGCCATGCTCGGTGTGGTGGTGGCTCTGGTGTGGGCCCAGTTCTCGCCGTACCTCATCGACGAGGTGTCGGTCAGCGAGGTCACCGGCCAGCCGGTGGTCGGCACCCTCACCCGTTCCCGCACCCTGCGGAACAACCCGCTGCTGGCGTCACAGCAGGGACGGGGCCGGGTCCCCCAGACCCTGGCGCAGCTGGCCGTGCGGTCCGAGGCCCTGGGATCGGTGTCGCGCCCGCTGGTGATCGCCTGCATCGCTCCCCGGCCCGGCGCCGGCGCCACCACCACCTCGCTGGCGCTGGCCGGCCGCTTCGCCCAGCAGGGCTCGCTGGTCATCGTGCTCGACGCCGACGACCGGGACCGCTCGCTGAGTCGCCGCCACCCGAGCCCGGGGATCGGTGGCCTCGCGGAGCTGGTCGACTGCGTCGAGCGGGAGGCCGACTGCGAGGCCGATCGGGTGCTCACCCCCACCGAGCTGGGTGGGGTGAACGTGATCGCGCAGGGCGAGGAACACTCGGTCCTGCGGCGGGCCAACGCCAACGCGGTGGTTCGCACCGCGGCGCTGTTCGGCGACGTGCTGATCATCGACGGCGGCCCGCTGCTGGGCTCGGCCGCGGTCATCGAGATCTGTCGGCACGCCGACGCCATCGTGCTCGCGGTCCCGCTGCAGAAGCAGCACCGGGGTCAGGTCGCCGATGTGGTCCAACAGCTCGGGGCCGACCGGTCCAAGCTGTTGACGGTGGTGAACGAGCCCGTCTCCCAGGGCTTCCTCCGCCGGCTCGTCCGGTCGACGTGACCGGAGGCGTGACTCGAACGTCGGTGGTGCTCTACGTGTGCACCCACCGGCGCAACGAGGAGCTCCGGCGGCTGCTGTGGTCCCTGCGGGGCGCGGCTGCGACCGCCAGCGAGCTGACCTCGTTCGGGGTGGTCATCGTCGACGACAACCCCGACGGACGGGCCAAGGAGGTCGCCGACGCGCATGACGGCGCCTTCGAGCTCGGGGTCCACTACGTCCACAGCGGCGAGCAGAACATCTCGGTGGCCCGTAACCTGGGCCTGGAGCGGGCCCTTCCCCTCGCGGAGTGGGTGGCGATGGTCGACGACGACGTGGTGGTGCGCGACGACTGGCTGGTGGAGCACCTGGCGCTCCAGGTCCGGACGGGTGCCGACGCCACCACCGGACCGCTGCTGCTGACGTTCCCCGAGGGGCCGGCGTGGATCAGCGAGGAGCCCTTCGACCAGATCGGGCTGCACCATGCCGGCGAGGACGAGCTGGTGGGCGAGTGCCAGACCGGCAACTCCATGATCCGGTCGTCGTTCCTCGCCGAGCACCGCCACATCCGCTTCGACCCCGACCTCGGGGTCGTAGGCGGGGAGGACATGGTGTTCTACGACGCCGCGATCCGGGCCGGGCTGGTCGCGGCCTACTCCCGACGGGTCGCGGTCGAGGAGCCCGAGCCCGCCGAGCGCTCCACGCTCCGCTACCAGCTGAGCAGGGCCCGGTGGATGGGCAACACCGCCTGCGTGGTCAACCTGCGTACCGGCCAGGCCACCCGGGCCCGGCTGCTCGGGCGGGGCGCCCGCCGCGTCGCCACGGGCGTGCTGCGCCCGGTCCGCCGGCTGCTCGGGGGCGAGCGGCCCCAGCTGCGCTACGGCTTGGCGCTGGTGTCGGAGGGGTTCGGGATGCTCGCGGGCGTCGCCGGCCTCCGCCTGGCCCATCGCTGACGACGCCCGCCTCACCGGCGGGGCGCCGCCTGGGTTCGGGCGCGTCGACTCACCCGCGGCGCGCCGTCTGACGCCGCGCCGACGCACGGCGGTGCCGCTCGGCGAGCAGCAGGCCCGGTAGCGCGATGGCGTCGCGGGCGTAGCGGCCCACCAGCCGGCGCGGCTCCCCGGCCAGCCGGTAGGCGAACTCCAGGCCGGTGCGCCGCATCCACGCCGGGGCCCGCCCGGCCAGCCCGAGGTACATCTCGGGAGCCGCACCCACGCAGTAGCACAGGGGTGCCGCCGCGTCCGCGGGCCAGGCCCGGAGCAGGTCGAGAGACACCAGCAGCTGCTTCGGCTGGCCCAGGCCCACGAACACGTGGCGGGGCCGGCGGTCGCCGAGGGCCTCGAGGGCGTCTCGCACCACCCCGGCGCGAGCGGCGGCGTCGTCGGCCTCGAAGACCGGGGCCACGGTGGCGGTCGCCGCGGGGTGGCGGGCCCGCAGGCCGTCGGCCACCGCCACCGAGGGGCAGATCACCAGGGCCTCCACGTCGTCGTCCGCGAGCCGGTCCCACAGCGCGGGGAAGAGGTCGGCACCGGTGAGCCGGGCCCCGAGCCGGTCGCCGAACCAGCGACTGGCCCACACGATCGGCTGGCCGTCGGGCAGCACGAACGCCGCGTTCCGCGTGGCCTCCACCACCGTGTCCTCGGCGCGGCGCAGCTGCACCAGGTGGTCGAGGTTGGGGGTGACGACCAGCGGCAGCTCGTCGGTGGCGGCGGAGTCGAAGGCCAGTACCGCCTCGACCACCGCCTCGATGCCGGGGGCGTCGACGAAGTCCAGCTCGAAGAGCCGGATCCTGGACAGCTGGGTGCCGTCGGGGCGGGCCCCCGAGCTCGAGGTCGCGGTCATCCCGCCAGTGTGGCGCAACCGGCCGTGACCGGGCGCGCAAAGCAGATCGTGCGGCTGCTTCACCCGTCAAGCAGCACCGGGGTACCCTCGGATGTCGTGAGAACCCAGCCCACGAGCCTCGGCCCGGCGCGCCTGGTCACCCCGGCGACCCGACCAGCTGCTCGGCCCGGCAAGTGACGTCGGTCGGGTTGGTCCTGGGGGCCGGCGGCCTCGCAGGCTTCGCCTACAACACCGCAGCGCTCGCGGTGCTGCAACGGCTCACCGGCTGGGACCCCCGCACCGCAGACCTCATCGTCGGTACCAGCGCCGGCTCGAACGTCGGGGCCCTGCTCCGGGGCAACGTGCCCGTCTCCGACGCGCTCGACCGGATCCTGACCGTCCCCACCAACCCCCGCTCCATGGCTCGGCTCCGGGAGCTCAGCGGTCGGGAGCAGCACGCGCGCGACCAGGCGGTGTTCCGGTTCGCTCCCCAGGCCCCGGGTCTGGCGGTCAAGGAGCTGCTCCGGGGCCCCTTCGCCCGTCCCACCCGGGTGGTCAGCGGGCTGCTGCCTGCCGGCCGGATCCGCACCGAGGTCATCGGTGACCGAGCCGCCGAGCTGCACCACGGCCGCTGGCCGGCCCGGCCGCTGTGGATCCCGGCGGTCCGGCTGAGCGACGGGGAGCGGGTGATCTTCGGCCGCGATCGCACCGACGTGGGCGTGGGCACGGCCAGCGAGGCCAGCTCGGCGATCCCGAGCTTCTTCCGGCCCGTCCCCATCGAGCACGACCGCTACATCGACGGCGGGATCCACTCGCCCACCAACGCCGACCTGGTCGTGGACCAGAAGTTCGACCTGGTGGTCATCGTCTCGCCGATGTCGGGGACGCCGCTCCCTGCGCTGGCCCAGACCCTGAATGGAGGGCTGCGGGTGCTCAGCAAGCACGTCCTCTGCCGCGAGGTCAGGGACATCACCGAGCAGGGCACCCCGGTGCTGGTCGTCGAGCCGTCGCTCGACGAGATGCGGGCCATGGGCCCCACCCTCATGGATCCGACGCGGATCGTGAACGTGGTGCTCCAGACCTCGAGCGCGGCTCGGCTGGCGCTCACCGAGGAGGACGTGGGCGACGAGCTCGACCTCCTCCGGAAGGCAGCCGAGGAGAACCCCTCGCCACAGGACGTCGCCTACCCGGAGTGACCCCCGATGGAACGCATGACCCCCGACGATGTGAACATGCTGCGGATCGAGGACGACGTCTCCGCAGTGCACGGCCTGACCATCGGCGTCTTCGCCGGACCCCAGCCGTCGTTCGACGACGTCCAGGATCTGGTGGAGTCCCGCATCGGGTTCGTTCCCCGCTGCCGGCAGCGGCTGGTGAAGGTGCCGTTCGACCTCGAGCGGCCGGTGTGGGTCGACGACCCGCACTTCAGCATCGACTTCCACGTGCGGGCAACGGCCCTCCCCGAACGCCGTGAGATCGACGCCCTGTCCGCGCTGGTCAGCCGGCTCCAATCCCAGCGGATGGACCGGGGCAAGCCGCTGTGGGAGCTGTGGGTGGTCAGCAATCTCAAGGAGGACCACTGGGGCCTGATCAGCAAGGTCCACTACGCGATGATCGACGGGGTGTCGGGTACGGACCTGTTCGGCATCCTGCTCGACGAGACCCCCACCCACGCCGAGCGCCACGAGTTCTCCCCCAAGAAGCTGCCGGGACGCCGGGAGCTCATCCAGGATGCGGTCTCGGACCTGCTCTTCGACCCGGTCGAGACGATCCAGGCGGCCAGCACCGCCGCGGCCATTCCCATCGGTGCGGTCCGCCGGGCGGTCAACGGCCTGTTCCCCCGCCCCGAGACCGTCGGCTTCCGGGCCCAGATCGGCCCGCACCGGCGCTGGCACCGCTGCCAGCTGCCCCTCGACCTGTTCCACAAGGTGCGGGACTCGCACGGCTGCGACACCAGCGACGTGGTCCTGGCGGCCATCGCCGGCGGCATCCGCCACTACCTGCTGGCCCAGGGCGAGCCGGTCCCGAAGTCGCTGACCGCGCTCATCCCGCTGGCCATCGCCTCCGAGCAGACCGGCTTCACCCACGACGTGACCGCCACCCGGGCCCGGCTGCCGCTCGGCATCGAGGACCCGCTCGCCCGCCTCGACGCCATCAGCGCCCAGACCGCGCTGACGGCGCGCACCCGAGGTGCGGTGGCCGGCGACGCGCTCCGGCGCCAGGACCAGTTCTCGGCGCCGACGGTGATGGCGCTCGGCATGCGCTCGGCGATGCGCGAGGCCCACGAGGCCGCGGGCATCGACACCGTGCTGCTGAACGTGCCCGGACCCGAGGACACCCAGCACGTGCTGGGTCGAGAGCTGCTGAAAGCGTATCCGGTGATCCCGCTGGCGGGCCGGGTCCGAATGGCGATCGCCGCCCTCTCCTACCGCGACACCCTGTCCCTCGGGATCACCGGTGACTACGACGCCACGCCCGACATGCACGTGCTCGCCGAGGGCATCGCCGCCGCGGTCGACGAACTGGTCGTCTGAGGGGCCGGTGCCGCAGTTCGCCCGGGAACGCGCCGAGGCCGATAGCACTGCGGTGGCGCTCGTCGACCCCGCCCGGTCGTTCACCTGGCGGGAGGTCGACGAGATCCTCGACCGCTGCGCCAACCTGATCCTGGGCGCCGAGCTGGGTCCGGACCGGCGGGTGGCGGTCTTCGCGGAGAACTCCGCGGAGACCGCGTTGGCGCACCTCGGCGCCCTGCTCGGCGGGGCCTCGTCGGTGCCGGTCAACTTCCACCTCAACGCCGACGAAGCCGCCTACATCCTCCACGACGCAGGGGTGGAGCTGCTCTTCATCGGGCCCGAGACCGCCGAGCGTGGCGTCGAGGCCGCAGCGGCCGCCGGGGTGCGGACCGTGATCGGCTGGGGTATCGACGAGGTCGGGGCCGTCGGGGCCTGGGACCAGTGGCTCGGCGGGGGTGATCCGTCGCCACCGCCCGACGACGTGGTCCCCCGGCCCAACCTGCTGTACACCTCGGGCACCACCGGACGGCCGAAGGGCACCGAGCTGCCACCGACGATGTTCGCCGGGGGCGCCACCATGGCCGAGCATCTCGAGGCCCTGGGTCAGAACGCGTTCGCCGCTTTCGGCACCCACCTGGTGGTCGGGCCGATGTACCACACCGGGCCGCTGTCGGGGATGCGGCTGCTCGCCGCCGGTGTCCCCTCGGTCATCCTCGGCCGGTTCGACGCCGAGGCCACCCTGGCCGCAATCGACCGCCACCGCGCCGAGACCGCGGTGATGGTGCCCACCCACTTCGTGCGCCTGCTGGCCCTGCCCGACGACGTCAAGGCCCGCTACGACGTGTCGTCCATGAAGCTGGTGGCCCACACCGGCGCCAAGTGCCCGGTCGACGTCATGCGGGAGATGATCCGCTGGTGGGGTCCCATCTTCCGGGACGCGTACGGCGCCACCGAGGTCGGCACCGTCTGCACCATCAGCAGCGAGGAGTGGGTCGACCACGAGGGATCGGTGGGGCGGGCGGTGCCGCCGTTCACGGCGCTGGTGCTCGACGAGGACATGAACGAGCTCCGGGCGGGCACCGAGGGGCGGCTCTACTTCCTTGACGCCACCGGGCGGGGGATCGTGTACCCGAACGACCCCGAGAAGACCGCGGCCTCCAATCCCGAGCCCGGCCTGTTCACCCTCGGCGAGATCGGCTACATGGACGCCGACGGCTACGTGTACATCACCGACCGCTTCAGCGACATGATCGTGTCGGGGGGCGTCAACATCTATCCGGCCGAGGCCGAGCATCTCCTGATCGAGCATCCGGACGTGGCCGACGTGGCCTGCATCGGGATCCCGCATCCGGAGATGGGCGAGGAGCTCAAGGCGCTGGTCGTCGCCGAGGACCCGGACCGGCCGCCCGACCTCGACGAGCTGGCCGGCTGGCTGCGCGACCGGCTGACCCACTACAAGTGCCCGAGGTCCTACGAGCTGGTGGCCGATCTGGGCCGGAGCACGATGGGCAAGATCAACAAGCGCGCCCTGCGCGACGCGTACCTGGGAGGAGACCTGCAGTGAGCATGGTCGCGATCGACGAGCCGACCGAGCGGGTCCGGCGCTTCACCCTGCAACGGCCCGAGAAACGCAATGCCCTCGGCAACGAGCTGCGGGCCGAGCTCTTCGACGGCCTCCGCGCCGGCGACCGGGATCCGGACGTGTCGGTGATGATCATCCGGGGATCGGGCGAGGCCTTCTCGGCCGGCTACGACCTCTCCACGCCCAACGAGCCCGTCGAGCGGTCGATCGCCAAGGTGGACGGCTGGTGGTCGCGCCACGTGGTGAACAACTGGTTCGAGATCTGGGACATGGCGACCCCGGTGATCGCCCAGGTGCACGGCTGGTGCCTGGCCGGGGGGACCGAGCTGGCCAATGCCTGCGACCTCATCTACGTGGCCGAGGACGCCCGCATCGGGTACCCGCCGGTGCGGCTGATGTCGCCACCCGACATGCAGTGGCAGACCTGGACGATGGGCCTGCGCCGGGGGATGGAGGCGCTCCTCACCGGCGACGCCATGACGGGGGTGGAGGCGGTGGCGGCCGGGGCGGCCAACCGGGCGTTCCCTGCAGACCAGCTCGACGGCGCGGTCGAGGCCATCGCGGCGCGGATCGCCAGGATCCCCGCCGACCTGCTGGCGCTCAACAAGCGGGCGGCGCACCGGGCCATGGACGCCATGGGCATCCGCACCGGCATCCGGGCCACCGCCGACATCCAGGCCCTCGGCTTCCACCAGCGCTCCTCCCGCGAGTACCTCCAGACGCTCGGTGCGCGGCCGCTCACCGAGTCGCTGAGCGAACGGGATCGAGCGTTCGGGGACTACCGCCACGAGACCGACCGCGGTTCCGGCGACGTGCAGTAGCGGCCTACTGACCGATCAGTTAATTTGTGGCGGGCTGACTACCCAGGGCGCCCGTCACCCTCCTAGGGTGGTCGAGCCTTGCGTGGCCCAGCGCAACACCAGGAGGGGGAGGACCCTTGAGAAACCGCAAGTTGACGAAGCTGCTCGCGATCATCTTCGCGTTCGCGCTCGTCGCTGCTGCCTGCGGCGACGACGATGACGACGGCACGGTGGCGGGCGACGACACCGCAGCCGACGACGCCGCAGCCGACGACGCCGCAGCCGACGACGCCGCAGCCGACGACACCGCAGCCGACGACGCCGCAGCCGACGACGCCGCAGCCGACGACGCCGCAGCCGAC
>JBFKRY010000034.1:0-27147 GCA_041636995.1 Acidimicrobiales bacterium
CCTCCACCAGCCGGCGCCGGAACGGCTCCAGCGCGTCCAGGTGCCGCTCGAGGAGTGCCTTGTACGCCTCGTAGGGCGAGAAGTCGGGATCGTCGGGTCGCTCGAAGATCGACAGACCGTTCACGTGACCGAACGACCGTCCGGTCTCCATGTACAGGAAGCCGGCATCGAGACCGCTGAGCTGCTTCATCGGGCGGGGGCTCCTGGTTCAGTCGGAGGTGTCGGTTCCGGGCCGCCGCTCGGACTCGGCGGTGGGGTCGCCCCGGTAGCCAGCCGGATAGGTGAGGGCGAGCTCCTCGTCGGTGGGCTGGTGGCGCTCGCGGGCCTCGGGCGGCAGCAGGTCGACGATGGCCTGCATGATCCGCTTGGTGTCCAGGTCGACGTCGTCGTGCTCGAGCTCGACCGGCTCGCCGATCCGCACCGTGACGTGGGGCGGGTCGGTGAGGCTCAGGTGCGGGAGCCGGCTGCTGCGGGGCCAGACCTTCTCGGTGCCCCACATGCCGACGGGGATCACCGGCACCCGGCCCATCGCGGCCAGGCGGGCCGCCCCCCAGCGTCCCTTCAGCTCGGGATCGAAGAACGCCGGGCCTCGGGGGATGGTCCCCTGAGGCATCAGCGCCACCAGCTCGCCGGCGCGGAGGGCCTCGGCGGCATGCTCCAGGGGCTCGTCGCTCCCCGATGCCCGCTCGACGCGGATGCCGCCGGCGGCGGTGGCGAGCTGACCGATGACCGGGGCGTCGAACACCTCCTTCTTGCCCAGGAACCGCACATTGCGCCCGGCCTTGGCCAGGATCAGGCTGATCACGGTGGAGTCGAAGTAGCTCCGGTGGTTGGCGCAGACGATGGCGCCGCCCCGGGCAGGGATGTTCTCGAGGCCGTGGATCTCGAAGCGGGCGTTCGGGATCAGCTGCTCGCGGGCCAGCGGCCGGAGCAGCTCCTGCAGCTCCCGGCCGAGGATCTTCACCACCCCGGGCGGGGCGTCGAGGTGGCGGATGGGCCACTTGCGCAGGATGGCCAGCGCGGCCAGCCGGGGGTCGGGGTTGACGGCCACCGGATGACCCACCGACGCCAGCAGGGGGGCGTCGTAGTAGCTGTCGGAGTACGCGTAGCTGCCCCGCAGCGACACGTCGTGCTCCCGAGCCCAGTCCTTGACGGCCAGGGCCTTCCCCCGGGCCCAGACGAACCGACCGTGGAGGGCCCCGGTGAACGCGCCGTCCTCGACCTCCCACTCGGTGGCCACCAGGGCGTCGAACCCCACCTCGTGGGCGAAGGGCTCGACCAGCCTGGCCGGCGAGGTGGTGGCCAGCACCAGCTTGCGGCCCGCGGCCCGGTGCTCGTCGAAGAGCTGGTGCGCGTAGGGCAGGACCAGCTCCTGGAGCTCCTCGGCCGCGGCCGCGGCCGCCTCGCGCATCTGCTCGACCGACTTGCCCTTCGCGGTCCGGGCCGCGAAGCGAGCCAGCTGCATGATCACGCCGCTCTCGCCGATGCGGTTGAACGACTGGAACACGAAGTCGCTCAGGGCGGTCCCGGCCCGGCCGAGGCCGTGCTCGGCGAGGTGGTGCTGGAAGACCGGCCCCGAGGAGGTGGCGATGATGGTGCGGTCGAGGTCGAATATGGCGGCTTGCGTCCGAGTCACGGTTCGCGCCTTCCCCACGGTGGTGAGCGAGGGTTACACGATACGTCGAAGCAGGCTGACCGCGCCCCGGCGGTCAGCGAAGTTCCGCCAGCTGTCGGCGCAGCACCTTGCCGGTGGCGTTGCGGGGCAGCTCGTCGACCACCACGAGCTCCCGAGGGACCTCGTAGGAGGCGAGATGGGCCTTGGCGTGGGCCCGGAGCTCGGCCTGGCCGACCTCGGGGTCGCCGACCACGAGCACCGCCCGGACCCGCTGGCCGAGGTCCCGGTCGGGGACCCCGACCACGGCGACGTCGGTCACCGCCGGATGCTGCAGCAGCACCTGCTCGATGCCCCCCGGGTAGACGTTCTCGCCCCCGCTGATGATCATGTCGTCGACCCGGCCGGTCACGAAGAGCCGGCCGGCCTCGTCGAGGTAGCCGGTGTCGCCGGTGACCATGGCGCCGTCTCGGAGCGGCTTGCTCCCGCCGCCGGTGTAGCCGTCGAAGTGGAAGCTGCTGCTCACCACGATCTCGCCCAACTCCCCGGGGGGAAGGACCCGATCGTCGCCGCCCAGAATCCGGACCTCCACCCCGGCCGGCGCCCGCCCCGCGGTCCCCGGCGCGTCTCGCAGGTCGGCCGGCGAGGCGATGGTGACCTGGCCCACCTCGGTGGAGCCGTAGACGTTGAAGAGGTTGTCGCCGTGGCGGTCCATCCAGCGGGTGGCCAGATCACCCGGCAGCGGGGCCCCGCTGGTGGCGACGATCCGCACGTGGCGCAACCGCACGCGCGACTCGCACTCCAGGATGCGGGTCAGCATCACCGGGACCGCGGCCACCGCGTCGGCGTCGTGGGCCAGGGCGTCGTCGAGGACCTGGGAGGCGTCGAAGCGCCGCCGCAGCACCACCGTGCCCATCAGGCTGGCCGCGAGCAGGTGCTGGCTCAGGCCCCAGGCGTGGAAGAGCGGCGCCGGGACCACCACGGTGTCGCCAGCGCGGTACGGGATGGCGGCGAGCAGCCCGGCTGCACCGGCGGCGTCGCTGCTGCGGGCGCGACGCCGAGCACCCTTCGGGACCCCGGTGGTGCCGGAGGTGAGGATGACCGGCTCGGCTGCCCGACGCGGGCCGGGCGGGAGCCACAGCCGGCGGCCCGGCTCCAACCCGGGGAAGGACCACCCGTGGTCGTCCTCGGGCGCCACCAGCAGCGGCCGGGCGATGCCGGCCGCCCGCACCACCTCGGTGAGATCGCGGTCGTGGACCACCAGATCGAGCTCCTCCCGCGCGGCAACCTGGCGGAGCTGCTCGGCCGGCAGACCGGTGTTGAGATAGACCACCCGGGCCCCGAGCTTGGCGGCAGCCACGTTGGCCTCGACGAAGCCCCGGTGGTTCCGGCACAGCAGGCCCACGGTGGAGCTCCGCCGGATGCCCCGCTCGCGCAGCGCCCGGGCCACCCGATCGGTGCGCAGGTTCAGCTGCGCGTACGTGAGCGAGCCGTGGTCGTCGATCACCGCGGTGCGCAGCGGCCGCCGGGCCGCCGCCGCGGCGTAGACCGTGGCGGCAGTGGAACCCCAGGCCGCATAGGACGCCATCATGGCCATCACCAGCCCGGGCTCGAGCAGCCCGGCGCGCCGGGCCACACCGAAGGCCCCCCGAGGTCCACCGCCGTCGTTCGCCATGGCGTCAGTCTGGCAGGTCCGGACCCGGTTACCCCGGGCTGGATCCGAACACCTGGATCTCGACCGCGCCCACGTTGCCGCCGGTGGAGGTCTCGACGTCGAAGCGCAGCACCTGCCCGGTGAAGGCGGTCTCAGCGGGCCGGGGCTCGTCAGGCGTCCCGGCGTCGAAGGGCCCGATGATCTCCCCTCCGTCGATGGTCACCGTGAACTGCTCGGTCACGGCCGACCCGTCGAGCATGGAGCGGGTCAGGAACGCCACCGCCCCGACCTCGCGGGGCTCCCCGAGGTCGACCACGATGTAGCCGCCGTCACCATCGCCGGCGGTCGACCACTCGGTGCCGGTGTCGCCGTCGACCGCGTTCTCGCCCTCCCACCCCGGCCCGAAGACCGAGCTGGTCTCCACCACGGTGGCCCCGATCGCCAGGTTCTCGCCGACGGCTTCACCGGCACCGGCGGCCGGATCATCGAGGGCCGGGATCGTGAAGGTGCCCTGCTCGGATCGGAACTGGCGCCCGTCGGCGGTGGTGCCCTGGACCCGGAAGACGTACTCGACGCCGGGCTCGGCGTCGGGCAGGAAGACGTCGTGCTGCACGATGCCGGTGCCGTTCATGGCCAGGCTGTTGTTGAACCGGCCGAATGCCTCGGTCTCGCCCCACACGATGGCGCAGATCATGGGCTCGGTGGTGGTCACCCGGAAGATCCCCCGGCCGGGGTTGGTGGGGTCGGCTTCGAAGGTGAACGGCGACGCCTGGACCTCGCTGAACGGCAGGAGCTCGGCGTCGACCCCATCGTCGGATCCGCAGGCCCCGGCCAGCAACATCACCATCGTCAGCGCCATCACGGCTCGGCTCATCATGGTCGTCCTCCTCGGTCGCGCGCTACGGTCGACCGTCCCACCACGGGACCATCATGGAACAGCTCTCGGGCCTCGACGCCACGTTCTTGAACATCGAGACGGCCACCACCTACGGCCATGTCAGCGGGCTGGCGATCTTCGATCCGTCCACTGCCGAGGATCTGGGCTCCTTCGAGGACCTGCGGGCGCTCATCGAGGAGCGGCTGCACCTGTTGCCCCCCTACCGGCGACGCCTGGTCGAGGTCCCCTTCGGCATCGACCAGCCGTACTGGATCGAGGACCCCGACTTCGACCTCGACTTCCACCTTCGGCACATCGCCCTCCCGCCTCCGGGCGACCGCTACCAGCTGGCCCAACAGGTGGCCCGCATCGTGGCCCGACCGCTCGACCGCCGACGCCCGCTGTGGGAGCTGTACATGATCGACGGCTTGGACTCGGGCCACGTGGCCCAGCTGTCGAAGATCCACCACTGCGCCATCGACGGGGTCTCGGGGGCCGAGATCCTCGCCAACCTGTTGGACCTGGGGCCCGAGCCCCGGCAGGTCGACCCGCCGGAGCAGCCCTGGAGGCCCGAGGAGGAACCCAGCCAGCTGGAGATGCTCGGCCGGGGGTTGATCGCCACCATGACCCGCCCGACCAAGGGGATCCGGCTGGCCCGCGACGTGCTCGGCAACCTGCCCGCAGTGGCCCGATCGGTGGGGGTCGACACCAGTCGGGTCGAGCGGCTCCTGGGTCGTGATCGGGACGACGCCATGCTGTCGCAGGCGATGACCCGGCCGCCCCGCACCGGCTTCAACGCCGTGATCGGTCCGCACCGGGCCTTCAGCTACACGTCGGTGCCGCTCGACGGCGTCAAGTCGGTCAAACGGGCTTTCGACGTCACCATCAACGACGTGGTCATGGCCATGTGCGCGGCCGCGCTGCGCCAGTACCTCATCGACCACGACGACCTGCCCGACGACCCGTTGATCGCCATGGTCCCGGTGTCGGTGCGCACCGAGAGCCAACAGGGTGCCTTCGGCAACCGGATCGCCAGCATGACCGCGTCGTTGCACACCGACGTCGAGGACCCCGTCGAGCGGCTGGTGCGGATCCACCAGGCGATGCTGATCGCCAAGGAGACCCACCGCGCGCTGCCCGCCACCCTGCAGCAGGACTTCGCCCAGTTCGCGCCGCCGGCAGTGGCGGCGAGGGCGGCCCGGGTCATCGCCCGGGCATCGGCCCGGCGCTGGGTGGACCTGCCGTACAACGTGGTGATCTCCAACGTGCCCGGGCCCCAGTTTCGGCTCTACGGCGTGGGCGCCCGGCTGGTGGCCAACTACCCGGTGTCCACCATCCACGACGGTGTCGGCCTCAACATGACGGTGCAGAGCTACGACGGCAACCTCGACTTCGGCGTCGTGGGCTGCCGGGACCTGGTGCCGGACATCTGGGACCTGGTCGACCACCTCCACCACGCCATCGACGAGCTGGGCGAGCGCGCCGTCAAGGGGTGAGCTCGGCGAGCCCGATGGCCGACTCGCCAGCGGCGGCGTAGAGCAGGTAGGTGCGCCCCTCGTCGTGGAAGACGGTGGGGTCTCGCAGCTGGTTGACCGGACCGTGGGCGGCACCGCGGCGCGACGGCTGGACCGTTTCGAGGGCCCCCTCCCAGGGCTCCTCGGGCTCGAGCAACGTCCGTGCCGGGCCGTCCTGCCACTGCATCCAGTCCGGGCCCAGCTCGACGGTGGACCACAGGATGGCCTCGGGGGCGTCGCCGACCCGGGTCCAGAACACCTCCAGCACTCCATCTCTGGGCCACAGGGCACTGTGGCGCATTGCCGGCTCGAACAACGTGGGGCCGGTCTCGAAGTCGCCCAGACCGGTGCGGGACCGGCACAGGACGCCGGGCATCGTGAGCCCGTGGAACCGGCCGTCGTGGCGGAACACCCGCAGGTAGGGGCCGCCGAGGACCTCGGGGCGGGCGGTGAAGTGGATGCCGTCGGCAGAGGTCGCGGCCCGGGTCAGCTGTATCCCGAGCGCGTCGAGCCCGTGGAAGTACATGACCACCCGGCGGTGCTCGTGGTCCAGATGGGCGTCGGGCGAGGCGATGTGCGGCGTGGTGGCGTCGGCCAGCAGCTCGTCGACCGCGTACGAGGCCCCGAGGGTGGCCTCGTAGATCCCGCGGAGGAAGGCCAGCTCCTCGTCGGTCGCGGGCGGGGGCTCGCTGAGGAAGCACGAGTCGGCCAGCTGCAGGCTCCCCGGCCGGTGGACCCGCCACGGCCCCTCGACGTGGTCGGCGTAAGCCAAGCGGATGTACGAGCCCTTGTGGTCGGCGAAGTACAGGTAGTACCGGCCCAGGGGCTCCTCGACCCACGGCGGCGCATGGATCAGCGAGGGACCCTGGATGTTGGTGCCGATCGAGGGATCGAGGCCGGGGTGGACGATGGGACCGTCGCCGAGCCGAGTGACGTGCACGTCGCGACCGTACAGTTGGGACCGTGCCCACCCGGTCCCGGACACCCGACCCCGAGACGGCGTTCGAGGCGCCGCCGCTGCTGCTGACCCTGCTCGAGAGCCGGGCGGTGCTGGAGTACCGCACCATGCGGGCCATGGGCCCCCTTCTCGACCGCCTGCCCCGGGGCGACGGTCACCCGGTGCTGGTGCTGCCCGGCTTCACCGCCGACGACGACTCCACCGCACCGCTGCGGGCGCTGCTGCGCCGCCTCGGGTACTGGACCCACGGCTGGCGCCTGGGCACGAACCTGGGGCCCACCCCCGAGGTGGTGGCCGGGCTGGCCCGACGCTTCGACGAGATCGCCGAATCCGCCGGTCGGCCCATCAGCATCGTGGGCTGGAGCCTCGGCGGCATCTACGGGCGGGAGGCCGCCCGAGCCCGGCCGGCCCACGTGCGCCAGGTCATCACCCTCGGGAGCCCCATCCAGATGGTACGGGGCGACCGGTCCGCGAGCAGCCGGGTGTGGGAGTCGGTGCGCCACCGCCACGCCCCCGGCCGGGAGCGCACGGTGCGCGAGTCCGAACGCCCGCCGCTGCAGGTGCCGGCGTCGTCGATCTACACCCGCACCGACGGCATCGTCCACTGGCGCACCTGCCTGATCGAACGGGGGCCCACGAGCGAGAACATCGAGGTCCACGGCAGCCACTGCGGCCTGGGGTTCAACCCCAGCGTCGCCTACGCCGTGGCCGACCGGCTGGCCCAGCCCGAGGGTGGCTGGCGCCCGTTCCGGCCACCGCTCTGGCTGCGGGGCGCGTTCCCCCGCCCGGCCCGCCTCCGCGCCGGGTCGTAGCGACATCCGTGCCCCCACGGCGGGGGCGGACCGCCGGGTTGGGGCTACTGTGACCCCCCATGAAGGAGCTCGTCTACCACCGCCTGCTGCTGCCCGCCCTCGACCGGTACGCCGACAAGACCGGCTTCGTCGACGGCGACTACAAGGGCACCTACGCCCAGCACGGCGATCGGACCTTCCGGCTGTGCCGGGCCCTGCGGGAGACCTTGGGGGTGGAGCCCGGCGACCGGTTCGCGGTGATGGCCACCAACAGCCACCAGTACCTCGAGCTCTGGCACGCCGCCTTCCTCGGGTGCGGGGTGATCAACCCCCTGAACCTGCGCCTGGCCGGGCCCGAGCTCGACTACATCGTGCGGGACTCGGGGACCGAGGTGGTGTTCGTCGACGCCTGGTTCGCCCAGCACTTCGCCAACGCCATCGCCGGCTCCGACGAGCCCAGCCCGCTGCGCCACACCGTCCTGATCGGCGACGGCGACGTTCCCCACGACATCAAGTACGAGGACCTGATCGCCTCGGTGGATCCCCTCGTCCCCGACGAACCCGAGGAGGACGACCTCGCGGTCCTGATGTACACCGGCGGCACCACCGGGCTCCCGAAAGGTGTGGCCGTGGAGCACCGGGCCGAGATGCTGAACCTCTACCACATCGCCATGGTGGTGCCGCTCCTGGAGGACAGCGTCTACTTCCACCAGACGCCGATGTTCCACGCGGCGTCGCTGGGCGGGATCATGGGCACCCCCGCCGCTGGCGGCACCTCGGTGTTCATGCCGCTCTTCGATCCGGGCCCGGCGTTGGACCTCATGGAGGCCCACGGGGTCACCCAGACGATGATGGTCCCCACCATGCTCGGGATGCTGGTCAACCACCCCGACTTCGCCCCCGAGCGCCTGTCCGACCTGCAGTGGCTCACCTACGGTGCGTCGCCCATGCCTGCGGCCCTGCTCGACCGGGTGCTCGAGATGTATCCCGACCTGCACATCACCCAGGGGTACGGCATGACCGAGTCGTCGTCGCTGCTCACCTGGCTCGACGAGAAGGAGCACCGCAAGGGCGGGGCCCGGCTGCAGTCGGCGGGTCGCCCGGTGCCCGGGGTGATGATCTCGATCCAGGACGAGGAGGGCAACATCCTGCCCCCGGGCGAGAACGGCGAGGTGTGCGCCAAGGCGGGCAACTTCATGCGGGAGTACTGGAACAAGCCCGAGGCCACCGCCGAGGTGTTCGTCGACGGCTGGTACCACACCGGCGACGCCGGCTATCTCGACGAGGACGGGTTCCTCTTCCTGGTGGACCGGGTGAAGGACATGATCGTCTCCGGCGGCGAGAACGTGTACTCGGCCGAGGTCGAGTCGGCGATCTCCAAGCACGAGGCCGTCGAGCAGGTCGCGGTGATCGGCATCCCCCACGACACCTGGGGCGAGCAGGTCCACGCCATCGTGGTCTGCCGGGCCGAGGCCTCGGTCAACGCCGAGGAGATCCAGGAGTTCTGCCGAGCCCAGATCGCCGGCTACAAGGTGCCGAAGTCCGTCGAGTTCCGCGACGAGCCCCTGCCGCTGTCCGGGGCGCTCAAGGTCCTCAAGCGCGAGCTGCGCAAGCCCTACTGGGAGGGCCACGGCCGCAGCGTGGGCTGAGGCCTTCTCCGGTCTGCCCGACAGCTCCGCCCCCACCTGGGCGCGATTGTGTCCTTGGCCTCTACCGGTCGAGGGAGCGCCCGGGTAGGCGTAGGCCTGAACCCGTCGGAATCGAGGGTGGCCCATGCCTCTTCTGGTGGTGCTCTGCGCGGTGTCGAGCGTTGCGTGGGGCCGCTGAAGGGGTCCGGTCGTCCTCATGCCCCGAGGAGTCATCATGTCGAAGCATCGAATTCGTGTTGGACTCTTGGCAGGGGCGGTGTTGGCCTTGGTGTTCGCGGTGCCGCTGCCTGCGGTCACCACCGTCGGCGCCGCGGCCACCGATGAGATCGTGAACCCGGCGGCGTTCAGCTGGACCCATGTGGATTCCCCCGAGCCCCATTTCGTCGGAGTGATGGAGTACGGAGAGGCGACATTCACGCTGAACAATGGTGAGACGTTGACGACGCGGGCGTACCGCCAGGAAGGTGGATCGTTCTCGATTCCTGGGCCGACGCTCAACATGGTGCCCGGCAACAAGTACGTGCTGCGCTTCCGCAACCTGTTGCCCTACGAGGCCCCGAGCCCGGTGCACAACGACTTCAAGGACCCCAACGTCACCAACGTGCACACCCATGGGCTGCACGTGTCGGGGGAGTCGCCCGGAGACGACGTGACCCGCATGTTCGAGGGTGGGTTCGGCGGGGACTACGTCTATGACATCCCAGCCGACCACATGGGGGGAACCTACTGGTACCACGCCCATCATCACGGGTCCACGTTCCTGCAGGTCTCGACGGGTGGGTTCGGTTTCATCATCATCGACGACGGTCAGGATCAGATCCCGGCGAATGTGGCGGCGATGGAGGAGCGCCACATCCTGGTGGCTCACCTCGATCCGGGCGCGGCAGGCACCGGCGGTGACTCATTGGTCTCTGGCACCCTGTCCGCGGGTTGGACGGTGAATGGCGCCGTCGGTGGTGACGTCGTCTTGCCCCCCGATACCTGGCAGCACTGGCGGGTGCTGCTGGCGGACTCCGATGCTCGCACCAAGGACGTCACCGTGGGCTCGGGCTGCGAGGTGAAGCTGCTGGCGCGCGATGGGGTGTGGCGAACCAGCGCGCCCAAGGACCTTCCTACCGGCACCATCAACCTGACGGGCGCGTCGCGCGCTGACCTGGCGGTGCGGTGTGCCGGCAATTCCGACATCAGGGTCGACAACGAGGTGGTGGCCAACATCGTGGTCGCCGGCACTCCCGATCCGGGACCTCATCCGTTTGCACCGGACGGGGTCTCCACCTGGTCGGCACTGCGGCCCGACTACCTGCGCGATCTCAGCAACGAGACCGGGGTCAACACCGAGAAGATCAGCATGGGGGCCCGCACGGTCAACGGCGGCAAGTTCGACGTCGACACGCCCACATTCACCCTCGCCGCCGACGCGGTGCAGGACTGGACGATCAAGGGCGCGGTCAACCACCCGTTCCACCTCCACGTCTACCACTTCCAGGCCTCGGGCTGCAGCGGCGACTTCGAAGACGGCGAGTACTACGACACCATGGCCAGCAACTGCTCGGTGCGCTTCGACCTGAACGCGGCCACCAGCAGCCCCTATCAGGGACGCACGATCATGCACTGCCACATCCTCGACCACGAGGATCAAGGCGCCATGACCTGGATGAACGTCATCGGTGGTGCCCCGCCGCCGACCTTCCCGCCTGGCCAGGGATACGCCGACTACTACCCGCTGGCGGCAACCCCACCAGCGGCACCCTCGGCCCTCACCGCCACTGCGGTGTCGAGCTCGGCCATCGACCTGACCTGGATCGACAATTCGGGTGACGAGACCGGCTTCGACATCGAACGCTCACTCGACGGCACCACCTTCGCGGCACTCGCGTCGACTGGCGCCGACATCACCAGCTTCACCGACACGGGCCTCAACCCGAACACCACCTACTGGTACCGTGTCAACGCCGGCAACGCCGGCGGCACGTCAGCCTGGTCCAACACCGCCTCGGCGACCACGTCCGACGTGGGTAGCTCGCTCGAGGTCGACTCGGTCGTCGTCAGCACGGTCAACGCCGGCAAAGGGGCCAAACGGGGTCAGGCCACGATCGTCGTCGTGGACGACCAGGGCGCAGTGGTACCAGGTGCAGTCGTGTCCGGGGACTTCTCCGGCACCTTCGTCGAGCCGGACAAGACCGCCACCACCGACGCCACCGGCACCGCGGTCATCACCACCGACGGAACCGCCAAGGGCGGCGTCACGGTGACCTTCTGCGTCACCAGCGTCACCCACCCCGATCTCGACGACTGGACAGGACAGGTCTGCGCCTCCAACTGACGCCTGCGTCCGACGGTGGCAACGTCGCTCCGCACTTGGTGGGGCCGAGGCCTCGTTCGTCTGGCGAGGTCATCTTGTCACGAACGAGGTCGAGGACCCGGAGCCGGTGGTGGTCGGGGTTCCGGCAGGTGCAGGAGCAGCGTGATCAGGCCTTCGACAGCCTGGACGATGGACACCGCCCGCGCCGCCGAGGGTAGGAGCGTGACCTGTCGGCCCGATGGCGAGACCGACGACGACTTGGCCGCGCATGACGCGCCGCGGTCCACCGAGACCGCGGTCGTGATCGTGGAGCCGCGCCGCTAGCCCTCGGCGTCGAGACCCTCGATCTCGAACACCGGGATCTCCCGGGGGGCGGCGCTGGTGACGTATTCGCCGAACCGAGGGACGAGCGCCGCCTGCTGTGCCAGGCGCTCGGCCCGCTCGGGATCGGGCAGCTCTCGCATCCGGGCACGAGCGGTCTCGATGGTGCCGGTGTCGTCGGCCATCTCGACGTCGATCCGGGGCTTGGCCCTCAGGTTGTGGTACCAGTCCGGATGGTGCTGGGCGCCGGCGGCGGAGGCGAACACGAAGGTGCGGCCGTCGGCGTGGAGCGTGGCCAGCGGCACCGGCCGGACCTGACCGCTGCGGGCCCCGACGGTGTGCAGGATCACCAGCCTGGTGTCGCCGAACACGGCCACCTTGCCGCCGTTCGCCTGGAACTCCTCGATCACCGATGCGTTGAAGTCGCTCACGAGGCCGACAGTACCAACGTCGGCCATACTCGGCGGGTGGACGAACTCGTGTTGGAGGCTGACAGGGCCCGGGCGGTGCTGGATCCTCTCGGTGGCCGACTGGCGAGCCTCCAGGTCCGGGGCCACGAGCTGCTGGCGCCGGTGCGCGAGCGCCGCACCCAGGCGGGGCGCTACCCGATGGTCCCCTGGGCCGGCCGACTCGATCACGGGCGGTTCACCTTCGCCGGCACCGAGCACCGGCTCCCGGCAACCATGGGGCCCCACGCCATCCACGGCGTGGCCACCGACCTGGCCTGGACGCCGACCGGGCCCGGCCACCTCGACCTGGACCTCGGCCCGCACTGGCCCCTGGGCGGGCGCGCCGAGGTCGACTACCGCCTGACCGAGCAGTCGATCACCGCCACCCTCGCTGTGACCGCCACCGACCAGCCGATGCCCGCGGTCCTCGGGTGGCACCCCTGCTTCGACCGCGAGGTCGCCGGCCACCCCGACCGGCTGGACTTCCATGCCACGTTCATGTGGGCCCGTCGAGACGACCACATCCCCAGCGGCGACACCGTGCCGGTGCCCCCCGGGCCCTGGGACGACTGCTTCGGCGGCGTCGCCGCGCCGCCCACGATCTCCTGGGGCGACGCGTTGTCGGTCCGGCTCGACGCACCCACGCAGACCTGGGTGGTGTTCGACGAGCGCGACGACATCGTCTGCGTGGAGCCCCAGACCGACACCCCGAACGCGTTCAACCTGAGCGGGGGCACCGTGCTCCAGCCCGGCGACCGGCTGGCGCTCCCCCTGACGATCAGCTGGGACGGCTGACCAGCTTGCCCGACTCCCACTCGGCGCGGAACCGCTCCAGCAACGTTCGCACCGGCAGCGGCTCGTAGCCCAGCACCTCCCGGGTCCGGACCACCGACAGGCTGGTGTCGTAAGGGATGGCGACGCCGGGGATGGCCGCGTCGGCCGGCGGGCCGGACCGCACCAGCCCCGGGTCGAGCTCGAACACCTCGCAGGCCAGGTGGGCCAGCTCCATGCGCGAGGCGGCCCCGGACCCGCAGCAGTGGAAGATGCCCTCGGCACCGTCGATGCGGGCGATGCGATGCATGACCTCGGCGCACTCGCTGGCCAGGCTGGGCGAGGCGACCATGTTGATGTCGTCGGCCTCCCACACGGTGAAGGGCTCCCCGGCCGACAGCGCATCCACCAGCGAGGCCACGAAGTAGCCGAATCCCCGGTCCTGGGCCCGAGGGGCGGCCGGGCGGGCCCAGTGCACCCCGTTCACGCCCGAGACCCGGGCGACCGACCCCGATGCCGCCCGGTTCAGCGCCACCTGCTCGCTGGCGAGCTTGAGCACCCCGTAGTAGTTGACCGGGTTCGGCGGCGTGGTCTCGTCGGCGCCGACCTGGGTGCCGTCGTACACCCAATCGGTCGACACCAGCACCAGCGTGGCCCCCACCTCGTTGGCCGCGTCGGCGAGGACCTCGGTGGTCCCCACATAGGACGCCCAGGCCAGGTCCCGATCGGCGTACATGGTGGTCAGGTCGTTGAGGATCATCGAGTGCACGACGACGTCGGGCTCGAAGGCGCGGACGCTCGCCCGCAGCGCATCGGACTCCAGCAGGTCCAACCCCTCGAACGTGTACGGCAGCCGCCCCTCGGGCACGAAGCGGTGAACCGGGCAGTGCACCTGGTCGCCGTATCCCTCGGCGAACAGCTTGACGATGTTGGAGCCGACGAACCCGGTGCCGCCGGTGACGTAGGCCCTCACCGGTCCACGGCGTCGAGGCGAACCGGACGCTGCTCCCGGGCCGACTGCCACGCAGCCAGGCCCATGACCAGTGGCGCCCGGCCGTCGGCCAGGGTGACCGGCGAGGGTGCGCCGTCGCGGACCATGGCCACGAAGTCGGCCCACTGGGCGATGTACGACGGGATGTAACGGTCGAGGAAGAAGTACGGGATGGTCGCGCCGGCAGAGCCGCTGGCGGTGCGGAGGACGGTGTTGTCGGTGGTGGGGTTCTCCGACGTCACCATCCCCGCAGAGCCGAAGACCTCCACCCGCTGGTCGTAGCCGTAGACCGCCTGGCGGCTGTTGTCGATGGTGGTGATGGCGCCGTTCTCGTGGGTCATCAGCACGACCGCGGTGTCGAGGTCGCCGGCCGCGCCGATGGCCTCGTCCACCATCACCGCCCCGGCGGCGTACAACTCGACCACCTCGCTGCCGGTCACGTAGCGGGCCATGTCGAAGTCGTGGATGGTCATGTCGAGGAAGATGCCGCCGGAGACCTCGATGTAGGCGATCGGTGGCGGCGCCGGATCCCGGCTGGAGATGCGGACCAGCTGGACGTCGCCGACGTCGCCCGCCCGGACCCGGTCCCGCACCGCCCGGTGGCTGGGGTCGAAGCGCCGGTTGAATCCCACCTGGGCCGGGATCCCGGCACGGTCGGCTGCGGCGATGCCCCGGTCCACCTCGGCCAGGTCGAGCGAGAGCGGCTTCTCGACGAAGGCCGGCTTGCCCGCCTCGGCCGCGGCCACCAGCAGGTCGATGTGGGTGTCGGTGGACGAGCAGATGGCCACCGCGTCCACGTCGGGCCCGGCGATCAGGACCTCGGCGGAATCCACCACCCGGGCTCCGAGCGGATCGGCGACCGCGGCGGCGGTCTCGTGCACCACGTCGTACACCGCCTCGAGGGCCAGCCCCGGGACCCGGCGGGCGATGAGCTCGGCGTGCATGGCCCCGATCCGGCCGGCCCCGAGCACGCCCATGCGGACGTCGCTCACCGTGCCTCCCTCTCCTCGGTGCCAGGCAGGTGCCTGGCACCATCGTCGTCGTCGCGGTACAGCGCAGGACGGTCGGGGAGGTGCACTCCGGCGGGCGATCCCGACACCAGGGCCACCTCGGCGGCGTGCGCCGCGGCCTGGGCCGCGTAGCCGTCCCACACGCTGGGGCCGGCGACGGTGCCGTCGCGGAGCGTCCGGGCCCACTCCTCGATCTCGATGCGGTAGGCGTCCTCGAACCGATCGAACCAGTCGGCGCCGACGGCGATGGACTCGGTGCCGTCCCGCCGGATTCGCACCAGGGAGTGCGGCAGGGTGCTGGCCATCCCCCCGGTGGCGGTCACCTCCACCAGCACCTCGTAGGCGAAGGCGTGATCCTCGAAGTCGACGGTGGCCAGGCTGCCGTCGTCGAGCTCGACCACCACCAGCATGTCGCGGAAGCCGTCGTCGCGGGTGACCGCGCGGACGGTGATGCGCGCCGGCTCCCGGCCGGTGAGCCAACGGATGGTGTGGAAGTCGTGCACCAGCGACTGGGAGAAGATGGCGTCGACCTCGCGTGGCTGGGCGTCGACGTTGCGGTGGACGCAGCGCACCCGGGTGACGCGCCCGAGCTCGGCGACCACCGCGGCCAGCTCCATGTGCGCGGGGTCGAGCTCGCGCATGAACCCGACCCGGATCAGTCGGCGGCCCGCAGCCACCTCGGCGGCGAGGATGGCCCGGGCCTCGTCGATGGTGTGCGCGAGCGGCTTCTCGAGCAGGCATCGCTTGCCCGCCTCGACCGTGGCCACCGCGAAGGTGGCGTGGGTGTCGTCGGGGGAGGCGATGACGACCGCGTCGACGTCGTCGGCAGTGACCACGTCGAGGCCGTCGACCACCCTGGCTCCCACGGCCTCGGCGACCCGGGCGGCGACCTCGGGCGCGGCATCGGCCACGGCCCGGACCTCGATCCCGGGCTGTACCGCCAGGTTGCGAGCGTGCCAGGCGCCCATCCCGCCACATCCCACGATGCCCACTCCGACGCCCACCCCGTTCGTCACCCGTGCACCTCGGGCGGCGGCACCGGCTGGGGCCCGGCGCCCTGCACGGACTGGTCGTAGTCGATCGCGGTGCCGGTCATCATGCCCGCGTCGTCGCTGAGCACGAACGCCAGGGTGCGGGCCAGCTCGTCGACCTTGATGAGCCTGCCGAAAGGCTGGTCGGCCTCGGCCTCGGCCAGCCAGTCGCCGGGGGCGTCGTGGTACTCGCGCTGGATGCGATGCTCGCCGGGGCTGTCGATCCAGCCCGGGTTGACCGTGACCACCCGGACCCGGTTGCGCATCAGCTGGTAGGCGACCGACCGGGTCATGGTCATCAGCGCCCCCTTGGAGATGCTGTAGGCGGTGATGAACGGGGCGCCGCCGTAGCCCGACACGCTGCCGACGTTGACCACCGACGCCGGCCGCTGGTTGCGCCGGGCCAGCCGGGCCACCCCCTGGATGAGCTGGAACGGGGCCCGGACGTTGACCGCCATCATCCGGTCGAACAGCTCGGCAGTGGTGTCCCAGACGTCGCCCCGGTCGGTGATCCCGGCGCAGTTCGCGAGGTGGTCGACCCTGCCGAAGCGCGCCTCGGCGACCTCGACGATGCCCGCCACCTCATCGGCCACGGCCAGGTCGGCGGCAACGAACGTGGCCTCGCATCCGGCGGCCGCGAGCGCGGCTCGGACCGACTCGCCGCGCTCACGGTCGCGGCCGACGATGACCGCCCCCGCGAGGCCGTCCGCAGCCAGGCACCGGACCAGGGCCTCGCCCACACCCTGGGTCGCGCCGGTCACGACCGCCGAGCGGCCGTCGAACCTACCCACGGCGGCGCGACCTCACCAGCCCACCCGCTGATCGGCCTTGCCCCGGTCCATCTCGGTGCGGGCCTCGATCACGGTGGGCCGGTCGCTGACCTCGGGGACCCCGACCTCCCAGAACGAGCCCCCCTCGGTCCAGCGCGAATCGTGGGTCCGCATGGCGATCACTGCGGTGCGGTCGGCCTTCCGGGCCCGCCGGAGCGCCTCCTCCAGCTCCCCGATGGTGGTCGCGGTCTCGGTGTGGCAGCCCATCGACGCGGCGTGGGCGGCGAAGTCCACCCGCACCTCCCCCACGATCCGGGAGTCGGCGATCAGGTTGTTGAACGGGACCCCGCCCTGGTTGGTCTGGAGCCGGTTGATCACCGCGAAGCCGCCGTTGTCGCAGACGATGACGATGAGCTTGTGGCCCGACAGCACCGAGCTGTAGAGGTCGCTGTTCATCATCAGGTAGGAGCCGTCGCCGACGAACACCACCACCTCGCGGTCGGGCATGGCCATCTTGGCCCCCCAGCCGCCCGAGATCTCGTAGCCCATGCACGAGTAGCCGTACTCGACGTCGAAGGAGTGGATCCGGTCGCTGCGCCAGCCGTTGACCAGCTCACCCGGGAACCCGCCGGCCGCCGACAGCGCGTAGGTGGTGTCGCCGGCCATTCGGTCGACGACTCCCACCACCTGGGCGTAGGTGGGCAGCTCGCCGGCGGGGTGGGCGTCGGGCGAGGCGATCTTGTCGATGTAGGCGTGGTACTGCACGGTCTCGGCGGAGCAGGTGGCCGACCACGACTCGCCGGCCTGGTAGTCGCCGACGGCCCGGGTGAGCTCGTTGAGCGCCTCTCGGGCGTCGGCGACGACGGGCTGGGCCAGGTGCTTCGTGGCGTCGAAGCGGGCGGTGTTGATGCCAACGATGCGGACGGCCTCGTTGCGGAACACCGTCCAGGAGCCGGTGGTGAAGTCCTGCAGCCGGGTGCCGACCGCCAGCACCAGGTCGGCCTCGCCCGCCAGCGCGTTGGCCGAGGTGCAGCCGGTCACCCCAATGGGCCCGGCGTTGAGCCGGTGCGACGACGGCATCGACGTGCGCCCGGCGACGGTCTCGACCACGGGGATGTTGTGGGACTCGGCGAAGGCCACCAGCGCGCCCTCGGCCTCGGACCAGCGCACCCCACCGCCGCTGATGATCAGGGGACGTTCGGCGGCCTGCAGGAGCCGAGCGGCAGCGGCGATCTCCCCGGTGTCGGGCCGGGGCCGGCGGATCGAGTGCACCCGCTCCTCGAAGAAGCGGACCGGGTAGTCGTAGGCCTCACCCTGGACATCCTGGGGCAGCCCGATGAAGGCGGGCCCGCAGTCGGCGGGGTCGAGCATGGTGTGCAGGGCGTGCGGGAACGACGACACCACCTGCTCCGGGGCGTTGATGCGGTCCCAGTAGCGGACCACGGGCCGGAAGCAGTCGTTGACGGTCGTCGACGGGTCGCCGAAGGGCTCGACCTGCTGGAGCACCGGATCGGGGACCCGCGAGCGGAAGGTGTCGCCCGCCAGCAACAGCAGGGGCAGCCGGTTGGCCATGGCCACCCCCGCGGCGGTCACCATGTTGGTGGCGCCGGGGCCGATCGAGGACGTGGCCACCATGATCCGGCGCCGCCGGCACGCCTTCGCGAACGCCACCCCGGCGAGCGCCATCCCCTGCTCGTTCTGGCCCCGCCAGGTGGGCAGCTCGTCCCTGACCTCCTCGAGGGCGTTGCCGAGGCAGGTGACGTTGCCGTGGCCGAAGATCGCATGGACCCCACCGAAGAGGGGCACCACCTCGCCGTCGATCTCGATGCGCTGGGCGATGAGGTAGCGGACGATGGCCTGGGCCGTGGTCAGCCGGACTGTCTGCATGTGGAGCTCCCTGTCTCGCTCATCCCAGCCGCTCGACGTCCACCCAGCTCCCGGCCTCGCACGAGCGCAGCCAGGCCGCCTGCACGCTCACGTAGTCGACGGCCTCGGCGAAGCCGGGCTGGTGCTGCTCGCCGGAGGCCACCGCGGTGAGGAACTGGTGGTTCTCGATGACCTTCAGGTCCTCGTAGCCGATGTTGTTGGCATCGCCGGGGACGAAGGTGCCGTGGAACGGGTAGCGATCGCCGGCGTACACCTTGGTGTAGCCCCTCGGTGCCGTGCCGGTGTCGTCGAGGAGGAACACGTCGAGCTCGTTCATGGTCTCGAGGTTCCAGCGCAGCGCCCCGCGGGTGCCGTGCACGTCGAAGGCCATCTGGCTCTCCGGGCCGACGATCGTGCGGGACGCCTCGAAGCTGCCCCGGGCGCCGTTCTCGAACACGACCATGGCCGCGGCGTAGTCCTCGTTGGTCACTGCGCCGGTGGGGTCGCCGAGGCGGCCCCGCGCGTAGTGGGTGCCGGCGCCGCTGGGCAGGGGCCGCTCCCGGACGAAGGTCTCCATGGTCCCGCTGACAGTGGCGATGGGCCCGACGAGCATGTGGGCCAGGTCGACGGCGTGGCTCAGGATGTCGGCCGACACCCCGTAGCCGGCCTGGTCGACCAGGAAACGCCACGACAGCAGGCCCAGGGGATCGCTGCCGTACATCGAGAAGAACCGGCCCCGGTAGTTGGTGATCTCACCGAGCCGCCCGTCGTCGATCAGGTTCCTGGCGTGCTGTACCAGGGGGGCCCAGCGGTAGTTGTACCCGACCCCGGTGATCACCCCGGCGTCCGCCGCAGCCTCGGCGATGCGCAGCGTCTGGTCCGGGGTGCCGCCCACCGGCTTCTCGCAGAACACGTGCTTGCCGGCACCCGCCGCGGCCACCGACACCTCCTCGTGCAACATGTTGGGCGCGGTCACGTAGACCACATCCACCCCCGGGTGGTCGATCACATCGGCCCAGTGGGCGGTGGCCACGTCGAATCCGAAGCCCTCGACCGCCTGGACTCGGCGCTCCTCCACGTTGTCGCCGCAGATCACCAGCTCGGGCTGGAAGGTCCGGTCCGGGAACAGCGTGGGGATCCGGGCCGCGGAGCGGGCGTGGGCCTGGCCCATCCAGCCGAAGCCGATGACCCCGACCCCGATGCGTCGCCGGGCGGTCACGTGCCGTAGACCTCGGGGTTGACCACGGTGGACGGACGCTCTCCCGCGATGACCTGCAGGGCGTTGACGATGGCGTGCTCGTAGAGCCGGCGCTTGCCCCGATCGGTGGCCGAGGCGATGTGGGGGGTCACGACGACCCGTGGGTGGTGCAGCAGCGGGTGGTCCGGCGGCAGGGGCTCGGGCTCGGTCACGTCGAGGCCGGCGGCGCCCACCTGGCCCCGGTCCAGCGCTGCGAGCAGCGCCGCTTGGTCGACGAGGCCGCCGCGGGCGGCGTTGACGAACACCACCCCGGGCTTGGTCGCCGCGAATGCCTCGGCATCGAAGAGGTGCCGGGTCTCGGCGGTGAGCGGGACGTGCACCGAGATCACGTCCGCGTCGGCGAGCAGGGTGGCGAAGTCGACCAGCTCGATGCCCTCGGCGGTGGCCAGGTAGGGGTCGCAGGCCACCACCCGCATGCCGAGGGCCCGACCCACCGCACCCACCCGGCGGGCGATGCGGCCGAAGCCCACCAGGCCGAGCGTCCGGCCGTCCAGCTCGATGGCGTCGTTCCGCGCGAAGTAGTCGCCCTCGTCGTCGCGTAGGCGCTGCTGGCAGAGGGTCAGGCGCTTGGCGGCGCACAGCAGGAGGGCGAGCGTGTGCTCGGCCGTCGAGACCGTGGGGGCCTCGGGGGCGTTGCACACCACGATGCCCCGGGCGGTGGCCGCCGCGAGGTCGACCGAGTCGTAGCCGATGCCGGTGCGGGAGATGACCCGGAGGCGCTCGGAGGCCCCGGCGATCCGCTCGCGGTCCCAGCGGGCCGACCCGGCGATGGCCCCGTCGGCGACCGCCAGCTCCTCCATGGCCGGTCCCACCACGTCGGCCCGGCCGGCGAACATGTCGTCGAAGCCTCCGGGCAGCGGCCGATCGACGTACAGCGCCGGCAGGCCGGTCATCGCTTGCCGGTCGCGGTGGTCATGGGGCAGCGGGGATCGACGTCGTCGTCGGTCCAGGTCTCGCGGATCCAGTGGTGGTCGGGATCGTCGCAGAAGGCCATCGAGCGCTCGCCGCTGGGGCCGGCCAGCACGTTGAGGTAGTACATGTCGTAGCCGGGGGCGGCGATGCAGGGGCCGTGGTAGCCGCGGGGGATGTGGAAGACGTCGCCGTCGTGGACCGCCACGTTCTCGTCGATCTCACCGTCGGGGGTGTAGGTGCGGTGCATCCCGAAGCCCACCTCGCTGTAGTCCACGGTGCCGGCGTCACCGATCCGGAAGTAGTAGATCTCCTCGTTGTTGACCGGGCACTCGGGGGAGTCGTCGTGGCGGTGCGGCGGGTACGACGACCAGTTCCCGTCGGGGGTGTACACCTCGACGCACATCAGCTTGCTGGCGTGGGACCAGGCCTCGGGGCTCATGAAGTTGGTGATCTGGCGGGTGGCCTGGCCGCCGCCGCGGACCTCGACGGCCACGTCCTCGGCGGGGCCGTAGCGGGGCGGCAGCTCCTCCTCGCAGGGCGCCGAGGGGAGCGCGACCTCGCCGCCGGTCTCGCTGGTGAGCTCCAGTGCGGTGTGGGCTCCCACGTAGGCGAAGTCGCTGACCCGGGCGAAGACCGTGGCCCGGCCGTCGAGGCGGATCCGCTCGCCGCCGGCCGACAGCTCGACCCGCTGGGCCGACAGCGGCAGCACCGCCAGTTCCGTGGCCCCGGTCTCGAGCTCGACGGGCTGCCCGGACTCCAGCCTGATCACCGTGAGCCCGGTGTGCGCGAAGTCCTTGCGGACGACGTGGCGCTCGTCGGCCAGCGACCCCGTCCGGTGGTGCAGGCGGCTAGGGACCATCGGCTGCCTCCTGGCCCGCCATCCTCTCGGCGAGCAGCTGGTCGATCTCCGCCACCGTGGGCATGTCGTCGGCGCACATCAGTCGCCCGGCGACGATGGCGCCGGCGGCGTTGCCGTAGCGGACGGTGTCGGTGAAGGACCAACCCGAGAGCAGACCGTGGCAGAACGCCCCACCGAAGGCGTCGCCGGCTCCCAGGCCCGACACCACCGGTACCGGGAACGGGGGGACGGATTCGCGGGTGCCGTCGGGCAGGGCCACCATGACCCCGTCGCGACCCAGCTTCACGATGGCGGCCTCCAGTCCCCGCCCGAGCAACCGGTCGGCGGCCTGGTGCGGGTCCCGGGTTCCCACTGCGATCTCGCACTCGGTGAGGTTGCCGATGGCGATGGTGACGTGGTCGAGCATCGGCGAGATGTGCTCGGCGCCCGCGGCCGGAGACTCCCAGAACATGGGTCGCCAGTCGAGGTCGAGGACGGTGTGGCGCCGCCGGCCCCGCTGCTGCAGCCAGGTGCGCACGGTCGACCGGCTCGGCTCCCAGGCGAACCTGGACGCCGGAACCCAGAACACCGGCACGTCCCGAACCAGTTCGGCGTCCACGTCGTCGACCCCCAGGTCCTGGTCGGGGGCCCGGGGCTCGCGGTAGAAGACGATCTCGGGATCGTCGGGCGGGTCCATGATCGCGAAGGCAACCGGGGTTCGCAGGTCCGTGTCGATGCCGACGAAGCGGGTGTCCACGCCGAAGGTGTGTTCCAGAGCGTGGCGGACGTAGCCGCCGAAGGGATCATCGCCGACCCGGGTGACCGTGGCCACCCGGTGACCGAGGCGGGACGCGGCGACGGCCACGTTGGTGGAGGTCCCACCGATCGACTTGCGGAACGTGGTGACCTCGGTGAGCGGCACCCCGATCTGCTCGGCGTAGAGGTCGACGCTCACCCGGCCCACCGTGAGCAGCTCGACGGTCACCCCGTGGCCTCGGTGGGCACCCGGGGCTCGAGCTCGCTGATCAGGTGCCCGTCGATGACCTCGACCCGGTACGTGCCGATCGGCTCCTTCACCGGGCGGCGCACCGGCTCCCCGGTGCGGATGTCGAAGCGGCCGTTGTGCTTGGGGCACTCGATGCAGGCCTCGTCGACGATCATCCCCTCGGCCAGCCGGGCCTTGCCGTGGGTGCAGATACCGTCGGTCACCGCGTACTCGTGCTCGGAGAGCCGGTAGACGGCCAGGACCTGGTCGCCCACCGTGACCTCGCGGATCTCGCCCACCGCCAGGTCGCCGGCCCCACCCAGGTCGGACCGCCCGTCCTGGTGGACGCCGGCCCAGGTCCACTCCCCCACGTCCACCCGGACGGTCTCGGCCTCGGGCTCGTCCGGGACCCCTCGACCGGGGATCTCGTAGTCGAGATCGCGCCGCTGGCGCGACAGGCCGCCGAAGATCTCGCGGTAGGCGGCCACGGTGTTGGGCAGCGCCGGGGCCAGGTGGCCCTTGACCTCTTCGTGGAGCCGGGGTAGCGCGTGGTAGGGCACCGTGGGGAAGATGTGGTGCTCGACGTGGTAGTTCATGTTGCTGTACAGGAACCGGAACACCGGGTTCATGTAGATGGTGCGGGTGTTGCGCCGGTGGTCGAGCACGTCCTCTTCGAGGGCGGCGTGCTGGGTGAGCCCGAAGAACACCAGCAGCCAGGCCCCGTACATGGAGGGCAGGACGCCGATGTACAGCATCGGCAGGATGGACCAGGCCGCCAGGGACCAGGCCCCCACCCCCACCAGGATGGCCACGTACACCCGCGACTCCCAGACCATCTTGCGCCACTCGTCGGGGGGCACGAAGTCCTCGGCGTCGTCGTCGATCCGGCCCGCGGCGTGCTTCAGGTGCCGCACCAGCATGGGGAGCACCACCCGCAGGCCCAGGAAGGTCGACGCCACCATCCGGCGGCTGGTGGGCCGGGGGAAGATGATCTCGGGATCGCGTCCCACGACGATGGTGTCGGTGTGGTGGCGCACGTGGGACCAGCGCCAGAGGGTCGGACCCCGCAGGAGCATGAACGAGGCCAGGTAGTAGACCGCATCGTTGAGCCAGCCGGTCCGGAACGCGGTGCCGTGGCCCATCTCGTGCCAGCGGGAGTCGGCCGCGCCGCCGTAGAGGCCGCCGTAGGCGAGGAACGCCGGCAGGGCCCACCAGGTGCCCCAGGCGAACCAGGCGGCAGTCCCGGTGCCGGCCAGCAACACCAGCCACAGAATGGTGTCCCTGGCAGCCCGAGCGTTAGTGCGCACGGTCAGCTCGGACAGCCGGGCCGGGTCGATCGGCGGGCGGTACCAGTCGGCCTCGGCCAGGCCGGCCGCGACCGCCCGCGCCGTCTCGGGCCCGGTCAGCGAGTAGTCCCTGCCGCTCACGACTCGGACGTGGCCTCGCTGGCGGCCAGCTCGTGCTGGAGGGCCTCCAGCTCCGCCCCGCCGGCCATCAGCTGGGTCAGGTCCGCCTGGGACAGCTCCTCCTTGGGGAAGTTCCCCATGGAGTGACCCCGGTTCAGGATCACGAAGCGGTCACCCACCGGGTAGGCGTGGTTCGGGTTGTGGGTGATGAAGATCACCGCCAGCCCCTGGTTCCGGGCCTCGATGATGCGCTTGAGCACCACCCCCGACTGCTTCACGCCCAGCGCCGAGGTGGGCTCGTCCAGAATCAGGACCCGGGCCCCGAAGTAGCTGGCCCGGGCGATGGCGACCGACTGGCGCTCGCCACCCGAGAGGGTGCCCACGGGCTGTTCGGTGTCGCGGATGTCGATGCCCATCTTCGCCATCTCGGCCTTGGAGATGGTCTTGGCCTTCGGGATGTCGATGGTGCGGAACGGCCAGACGCCCGTCTTGGGCTCGTCGCCCAGGAAGAAGTTCCGCCACACCGACATCAGCGGGACCATGGCCAGGTCCTGGTACACGGTGGCGATGCCCCGGTCGAGCGCCTCTCGGGGCGAGTTGAACCTCATCGGCCGGCCCTCGAGGAGGAACTCCCCCTCGTCGTGCTGGTGCACGCCCGAGAGGATCTTGATGAGGGTGGACTTGCCGGCGCCGTTGTCGCCCAGGACGCACGTCACCTCACCGGGATTCACCGTGGTGCTGACGTCCTTCAAGGCGATGATGTTGCCGTAGAACTTCGAGATCCCACGAAGCTCCAGGAACGGGGTGTCGCTCATCGTCGGCCTCCTTTCACGCCGAGCTCATCCGCTCGGCCCTCGACCGGACGGCGTTGTTCACGATCACGGCCACCAGGAGCAGGAACCCGAGCACCAGGAAGCGCCAGTCGGTGTTCCAGCCGGCGAAGCCGATGCCTTGGGAGATCATGCCCCAGATGAGGGCGCCGATGGCCGCGCCGAGCGCCGAGCCGTAGCCACCGGTCAGCAGGCAGCCGCCGACCACGGCGACGATGATGTAGCGGAACTCGTTGCCGTCGCCCACGTTGGACTGAACCGAGTTGAGCCGGAAGGCGATGACCATGCCGGTGACGAACGCAGCGATCGACACCATCATGAACAGGGTGGTCTTGGTCCGGGCTGCGGGCACCCCGACCGAGCGGGACGCCTCCTTGTTGCCACCCACCGCGAAGGTCCAGCTCCCGAACTGCGTCCGGGTCAGGATCCAGGTGCCCAGTGCCGCGAAGAGCAAGTAGTAGAGCACCGACACCCGGAACCGGGTGATGGCCTGGGTGGCCTCGTTCTCGAACGTGGTGATGAACAGCAGCTTGGCGGCCAGCGCCAGCCCCAGCGACGCCACCCCGATGGACATGAGCGGTCGGCCCACCCCCTCGTCGCTGGTTCCGAACACGTGGTAGAGGACACCGATGCTGTAGACGATCAGGCCGACCACCGCCCCCTTGCCCACCGACGACACCAGGGTGTAGGCGGTTCCGTTCTCGGTATAGGTGTCGAGCAGGGCCGGGCCGAAGTCGCCGAACTCGCAGACCATGGCCACGAGCGTGGCCGCCGCTGCGCCGACTGCGGCGATGTGGCCCCAGTTGCCCAGCTGGGCGTGGGGGGCCGCGGTGGCCCGCTGGGCGCTGAGCACCATGGCCAGGGCCATCGACGCCACCGCCAGGGCGACCAGCAGGACGGTGACGGTGAGCTCCACCCGGATCTTGCGCGAGTCGCCCTCGGACCGGATGAACAGGGCCAACGCCGCGATGGCCACTGCGGCCAGCATCGAGATGCCGAACGACACCAGCGACGACGTGGTCCGGGCCCGCTGCGACGCGGTGGCCAGCGCCCCGAGCCCGGCCAGCGCCAGGATGATGAACAGCAGGGCCCGGGCCGCTTGCACGGTGACCAGGAAGCTGATCGCGGGGACTGCGGCGATGGCGGCGCCGATGGCAGGCACCCCCTCCTTCACGTAGCCGTTGGCGGCGGCCAGGGCCAGGATGGCGATCACCGCCAGCCCGATGAAGAACACCGCCCGGCCGGCGGTGCCTGTGAGGAAGTCCAGATCGCTGTCGTCGGTCGCGTCCATGACCGCGGCGATCACGACCGCGGCCACGATGCCGAGGACCCCGGCCCCCACGAGCGTGGGGACCGACGAGTCGAGGTGCCCGTGGGTGACCTCGCGGCGCTCGTAGCGCCACAGGCACCAGCCTGCGACGCCCACCAGCACCCCGGCCCCGGTCACCGCGCCCCACAGCCAGTCCGCGCTGGTCCCGCTGGTGGTCAGGAGCAGGATGAAGCCGAGGACACCCCCGGCGACGCCGGCCACGAACAGCGGCAGGGCCGACGCGTGAGCCGGGAAGCGACGCTTGAACGTCAGATCGAACACGCCCAGCAGGACGGCGACCGCGCCGAACACCAGCAGGATGGCCCAGGCCCAGTCCCGACCGTCCCACACGTGACCGTTGCGAATCCACTCCGCGCCGAACAGGTCGTTCCAGAAGTCGTAGCCGTCGGCCTGGTCGAGGCCCTCGACGATCACCTTGTCGGTGAACAGCTTGGTGAAGCCGAGCTTGCCCCCGATCAGCACGAAGAACGTGCCCAGGGTGACGATGAAGCTGGGCAGCCCGGTCTTCTCGACCACCGTGCCGTTGAACCAGCCGATGATGATCGCGAACGCCAACCCGAGCGGCACCGCGATGTGGAGGCTGAGGCCGGCGCCGCCGAACTCGCCCACCTCCTTGCTGAGGAGGAGGACGACGATGGCCGTGGCGCCGGTCATCGAGCCGGACGACAAGTCGAACTCGCCGCCGATCATCAGCAGCGCCACCGGCACCGCCATGATGCCGAGGATGGCGGTCACGTCGAGGTAGTTGGCCGTGCCCCCGGCGGTGCCGAATGCTTCCGATGCCAGCCAGAACAGGACCCAGACCGCAAGCACGCCGAGCAGCGCCCCGATCTCGGGCCGGGTCAGCAGCTGCTGGATCGGCCCCCGGAATGCCAGCCGTTCGTCGGCGGCACCCGGCTGGGTCTCCTCACCCTCCACGGCCGTCGCCGGCTCCTCGGCGCCGGTCTCGATTGTCGTCGCCACGTCGTCCCCCCTTCGAAGATGTCATGACCGACCGGCGTCCGGGCCCGGCCGCGGCGCCG